>CAYTAO010000040.1:0-21468 GCA_964435915.1 uncultured Dehalococcoidales bacterium | reverse complement strand
TTTTGCCTGTCGACTCGGCCAGCAGCTGATCGACCCACATCCCAAACGTTGAAAACTCCGGAGTGGTGAGCAGCGTGACCTTGTCTCGACCGGCAAGCGCGTTCGCCGCCATGAATGCACCGAGTTCGAGGCCCGAATTCGACTCTGAATCTGACTGGCATTCCTGGGCCATACGTCCGGCGGATTCCGCAAAATCTCTAATGCTCAATCCAACAGCTGCCGCTGGCATCATCCCAAATGCGCTCAGGGCTGAGAATCTTCCGCCAACGTTCTCAGGCGTTGAAACCCAAGTTCCGAATTCCCCAGCCCGCGCTCGAGCCGAAAGCCGAGTCCCCGGATCTGTGAGAGCGATGAAGTTTCGCCTGTTTGCAGATAGATCGGAACCGTCCGCCATTGCCGACCGAAAATACCCTTCCAGGCTTAATGGCTCAACGGTTGTGCCAGATTTGCTGGAAACGAAGAAGAGCGTCTTGCTCAGGTTAAGTCGCCCGGATATCTCGCTGATCGTTGCCGGATTCACTGTATCCAGAGTGTGTAGTCGAATGCCAGAAGGTCTTTCTGATTGATCCGCGAACAGATCGCTCAGAGTCAACGGTGTCATGCTGCTACCGCCCATTCCGAGTACCACAACGTCGGTGAAGCCATCGGCGGTAAGCTGGACGGAAAGCCCTTCTAACTGCTCTGCTAGCATTGGCAGCTGCATCGGTAAATCGAGCCAGCCAAGGGTCTGGTCAGCAGGGTCACCACCGGGTGATGGAGCGGGCCAGAGACTTGGATCGCGCTGCCACAGTCGAGAAGCAAATGACTCATCCACCAGTCGCCGCAGAGCGTCTGCTGTCGATTGTTGGTGTTGGGGCATTCTTGCGCTTCTCCGAAGAGTGAAAGAGCTTGTGGTTACGGGTTTACGCTACTCGCCTGCGTCTTACCTAGCGCATTAAGAACTTTCAACTTTTCGTCGATCCGACTCAGCAGTGATTCGTAAGAATCAGCAAACGCTTTCACTCCGGCAACCAAGAGGTCATCCGTGATCGAATTGAGCGAAACACCAGCGTCTGCCAGTGCCGCGAGTTGAGCCTGTGCTTCCTCAAGCCCTATGGTAAGTTCAGAACCCGGATTGCCGTGGTCGTTGAACGCCATCATGGTCGCCTCTGGGACCGTGTTGACGGTATCGGGGCCCATCAGGCCATCAACATACATTGTGTCTGGGTAGGCCGGGTTCTTGACTCCAGTAGATGCCCACAACGGTCGCTGAACTTGGGCTCCGGTCGTGTGGAGCGGGAAGAAGCTGCCACCATCAAGTTTTCGTTCGAACATCTTACTGAACCTAGCGTATGCAACTTTCGCGTTTGCGACCCCGATTTTTCCGCGGAGTTCGTGCCCGTCAGGAAGAGCATTGTCGACAGATGTATCAACACGGCTAACAAAGAAAGATGCGACCGACGCCACACCAGCCGGCATACCACGAGCCGCTGAGGCAAATTCGTAAAGGCCCTCGATGTAGGCGTTCGCGGCTGCGATGTAGGCGTCGATAGAAAATAATAGAGTGACATTGACGTTAATGCCCTCTGAAATCAGCGTTTTGATCGCCGGAACACCGGCTGGCGTGCCAGGAACCTTGATCATTACGTTAGGTAGACCGATCGCACCCCAGATTCGTCGAGCCTCGGTAATGGTACCGTCGGTATCATCGGCGAGAGTTGGTGACACCTCGATGCTGACGAAGCCGTCTCGGCGACTGGTATTGTCATATACCGGTCGTAGAACATTTGCGGCATCACGAATATCGTCAACTGCAAGACGTTCGAAAATCGTCCGGCGATCGGCACCGTCTTTCGCGTATTCGATCAGTGATTCGTCGTATATGTCGCTCTCTGCGAGGGCGGTGTCGAAAATCGAAGGGTTTGACGTTACCCCCGTCACACCCAGGTCTATGAACTTCTGCAGTTCACCCGCACGGAGCATGTCTCGGCTAATCGAGTCAAGCCAGATCGACTGTCCGTTCTCCTGAGCTTTTTGAATGTTGTTCATATGCTTCCTGTTACCAGCTACCGTTGAATGCTTCCGGCTGTTGACTAGCCTCTGGAGATCTGCTCGTTCTCAATTGAAGTTACCTTGTCGAGTCGGCGCTGAAACCGTGGTTCGTTTGCCTCAAGGTTGGCAGCCATGAACGACTTCACGAGGTCTTCGGCAAGTGCCACGCCAACCACCCTGGCGCCAAGACAAAGCACGTTCATGTCGTCGTGCCGGACTCCCTGTCCGGCAGAGTAAGTATCGTGGCAGAGCCCCGCACGAACACCGGGGTACTTGTTTGCGGCAATCGCAGCACCAACCCCGCTTCCACAGATAACGACACCTCTTTCAACCTCACCAGCCTGAACGGCCGCCGCTACCGGAGCCGCGAAGTCGGGAAAGTCGTCCTTTGCATTGAATTCGTGCGCGCCCTTGTCGAGCACCTGGTGCCCAAGACTCTCGAGTACTTTTGTTAATTCGGATTTGAGATCGTACCCGCCGTGGTCGGCGCCGATTGCCACTTTCATTTCGTACCAGCCTATTCAGATATTCCGTAGGAAATGTGATGACAAACATTCTCGGTGTAAAACAGTGATTTCGCCACCGAACCCTCGCCGTAATTGAGTCGATTATCCATTCTGATCTAACGCACCTAACAGTACCGGTGTGCCCCGGCGACCTTCGTCCTGACTGAGTAAAGAGAGGTGTCGCTGCATATGTAGATGCGCTTGCCGTCCTTATCGCCGAACACGAGATTTGCCGTTGCCTGTTCGGGGATTAAAATTTTTCCTAGAAGCGTTCCGTCTGGTGAGTAACACTGCACGCCATCCAGAGCGCTTGTCCATATGTTGCCCTGCTCATCAACGCGTAAGCCATCTGCTGCACCGGGGCGAACCACAGCAAACTGTCGGCGCTTGGACAGGGTCTTACCGTCTTCGCCCACATCGAACACAGTAATGTCTCTGGGGTCGCCGGTGTCGGCGAGATAAAACAGTTTTTCATCTGGTGAAAAGGCAAGTCCGTTCGGACGGTGACCAACACTGTCGACCACCGAAAGTTTGTTCGTTTCAGGGTCGTATCTGTATGTGTAGTTGCCGTCGAGTTCCGATTCTCGCTGATTACCTTCTCGGTTCGAGAGAATCCCATAAGGAGGGTCAGTGAACCATATAGTTCCGTCAGATTTCACGACCAAGTCGTTCGGTGAATTCAGACGTCCACCCTGCCATGCATCCACCAGGGTCACGATCGTGCCGTCTACTTCGGTACGAGAAATACGGTTAGCCGAATGCTCGCAGGATACTAATCGACCTTGCTGATCGCGGTAGTGACCGTTTGTGTTGTTTGAAGGTTCGCGGAACACGGTCGTGTCTCCCGTGCCGGCATCGAACTTCAGCATTCGGTTGTTGGGGATATCCGACCACACAACGTAGTCACCCTCGGGAAAGTAGGCTGGACCCTCAGCCCACTCGCAGCCTGTCCAGTGTTTGGAGATTTCGGCGTTGGTGTCGATCAAGTCTAGAAAACGATCGTCGATTACTTCGATTCCTTCTCGAAGGTCTTCTGCCGGGATTTGCGAGCGGTGATTTGGAAAAATCTTGGGTTCTGCTGTCATCTGCGTTATTTCTTGATTTAGTGTTTTGTCTGTTGAAGGCTGGTCGTACTAGCCATCAGGCCGCATAGATCCGGCAATATTCAGTTCAATGCTCCAGATAGAGCTCGTTGCGCCGATAAATAAAGTCTGGCTATCCGACATACCAAATGACAGGTTGGCTGCAACTTCAGGAGTGTGGATTTTACCGAGCATGTCTCCGTTCGGGTTGAATATCTGAATCCCATCACCTGCGGCGACCCAGATATT
Source organism: uncultured Dehalococcoidales bacterium (assembly GCA_964435915.1). Classification (GTDB taxonomy): domain Bacteria; phylum Chloroflexota; class Dehalococcoidia; order Lucifugimonadales; family Lucifugimonadaceae; genus Lucifugimonas. The sequence goes on along the minus strand of CAYTAO010000040.1, from coordinate 17,600 downwards.
GCCATCGACATCGGTTCTGAAGCCGTCCGGGACGTGTGGATTGATTTCGGCAAACAGTCTTGGATTTTCCAACGTGTCACCCGACACATCGAAAGCCATCAGCTGATGGGCTCGAAACTCGCCGTGGGTTCGACCCGTGTCGCCAATGTATATCACCGATTCGTCAGGTGAAAACGCTATGCCGTTCGGCTTGTCGAAATCCTCGCTGACCATCGTTACTTCTAATGAATCTGGATCGACTCGCAAGACACGATTTCGATCCTGTTCGGGAATATCGCCATGACCAAGCTCCGGGTGCAGAAAACCATAGTCAGGATCGGTGAACCAGATCGAGCCATCTGATTTCACCACTACGTCATTGGGCGAGGTCAGTTTTCCACCGTTGAACGAATCGGCAACCGTTGTCATGCTGCCCTCGTGCTCTTCGCGCACTACCGCGCGACCACGAGTGAGACACGAAATTACTCGACCTTCTAGGTCTATCGTATTGCCGTTCGAACACTCCGATGGCTCGCGGTAGATTCCGAAACCTTCAGACTCACTCCAACTGACAATTCGGTTGTTGGGTAGATCGCTGACTATCAACTTGTTTTTGAGCGGCACCCAGCACACGCCCTCGGCAAATGTCAGATCATCGGCCAGTAGTTTCAGATTCGGGGTTGATCCCAGAATCCTACGAAAATCATCATCGAATATTTCAAACTGTTCAGATCTAGTCATCTTCAAGCATCTCCTGTAATTGATTGAGAACGCAGCGGAGCGTATCACCGGGCGGTGAAATTGGCACTCGGAACATGCGAACTAACAGCTAATATCGTTACCTGACTTGCAGAAATAATTTCAAGACGGGTTTCTGAATGGTTCTAGAGATGGCAGGCAAAACCAATCCTGACCTGTTCCTCGCGGGTGCGGGCAGGGCTGTGATTACGCCTCCAGTGGGATTCGTTATCGACGGCCCCGAGCATGGTGTGCGTGCGTCGACCGGCGTGCTTGACGATCTGCTCGCGAGAGTTGTCGTTCTCGATTCGAAGGGGACGCGAGTCGTGCTGGTAAGTCTCGATGTGTGGGGACTGTCATCGGCACTAGCTGCATCAATCAAATCCAACGCCGGTAAAGCAGCTGGCCTAGATTCCAGTTCAGTCTGGTTGACCGTAACCGGAAATGCCACAAGTCCACCTCTCTGGCGAGACGACCCACAATATACTACCTACTCCGCTTACCTTCCAGAACAGATTTCTGGAGCTGTAATGACTGCGGTCACCGCCCTCGAACCGGCATCGATGGGCTCAACCGGAACTTTACTTCCCGACGTTTCAACCTTCATCGCAGGCCCGGGCCGTCCAGGGAACGCCGCACTGTTCGTACTTGCAGTAAATCGCGCCGATGGAAGTGGAATTGCCCGTATCGTAAATTTCGCCTGCCCGGCGACAATCCTCGGGGCATCAACGATGTGGACCGCCGATTACCCCGGCTATGCCTCGTGGGCGATTGAACAAAACGGCGGCGGACTGACACTCTTCTCGCAAGCACCATCACACGATATTCGACCATACGATTGGTGGGATATGAACCCAGATCCGACTCACGCTGACCGAACACCCCTGGATGTGCATGCGATGGGTCTTCTGCTAGCAACGCAGGCAGCCAATGGTGCAGCCGACACCACCCAGCGTCGGAATGTTGAAGTCGCGATCCACACCGATGAACTCGCGGGTCTACAGGTAATGCGTGTCGGAGATGCTTTCTTTGTTTCGACAGAAAGGCCCCAGCCAAACAAGTTCGCTCGGCGGTTCCGTCGTGAGCTTACCCATTCCAACACTTTTGTGGCTGCCAATCTGTCGGGTGGTATGTTCGACGCCAAAGCCACGTTCGATGCTCGGGGTATCAAGCGTGGCACCGCTATTCTGAAAGAGTTGGGTGCCAGTTAACCCCGGCTCCGGACTTTCGGGTCTGGTCGGGGAACATAAACGTGTGCTAGCTTTCCGTATCGTCTAGGTAGTTTAAGTTTAGGATTATTTGGAGCGTTAGGAATATTCGTCTTGGCAAAGATTTCACTTATTGGTGCCGGCAGTGTTGTGTTTGCACGACGGTTGCTTCAGGACATAGTCTGCGTACCCGAGCTAAACGACGCGACGGTATCGCTGATGGATACTGATCCCGAACGGCTCGCACTAATGAGTAAGTTTGCCAACAAGCTCGCCCACGACACCGGTTCCAACATCAAGATCGAGACCACGCCTGATCGACGTGAAGCACTCGATGGAGCAGACTACGTCCTGACCACCATCAGGGTTGGCGACACTTTTGAGCGAGACATAGCGATTCCACTCAAATACGGCGTAGACCAGTCGGTTGGTGACACGGTAGGCCCCGGCGGAGTGTTCAAGGCACTCCGTACGGCTCCAGTTCTTATGGACATCTGCGAGGACATTGAGGATGTAGCACCGGACGCCACGCTACTCAATTACACGAATCCCATGGCGATAGCCTGCTGGTCTATCGCCGAGGCGACCGACGTTCCGACCATCGGGCTGTGCCATAGCGTGCAGCACACCACAGCCGATCTTGCCGACTACATCGGTGTGTCCAAGGAACGAGTAAAAGGCTGGGTTGCCGGAATCAATCATCTCGCATGGTTCCTGCGCTTTGAGGTGGACGGGCAGGATGCGTACCCTCGACTCTTCGAGGCGATGGAAAATCCGGAAATCTTCTCTCGTGACACCGTGCGATTTGAGGTGATGAGACAGTTCGGGTACTTCGTTACGGAGTCGACTCGCCACATGTCGGAGTACACACCGTATTTTCGTACTAATCAAGACGTGATCGAAGACTTCAACCTGAACCAGATTCGTCAGGATCTACAACGGCGAACTACCCGTGTCGAAGACCACTACACGCAGCTTGTAGAAGATGCGAACTCGGACAAGCCATTAACTGCGGAGCGATCAGAAGAATATGCCTGCCGGATAATCGAAGCGATGGAATCTGACCGCCCGGTGGTCATCAACGGCAACGTTCCGAACGAAGGCCTGGTCGATAATCTCCTCGACCTGAGTAGCGTAGAAGTGCCGATCCTCATCGACAAGCTCGGGTTCCATCCCATGGCAGTTGGAGAGTTGCCGAGTCAACTTGCTGCGCTCAGCCGCTCGAATCAGGCTGTCCAACAACTTGCGACACAGGCGATTCTCGATGGTGACAAGGAAGCTGCGTTCCACGCCATCGCACTCGACCCGTTGACTTCAGCAATTCTGTCGCTTGGTGAGATCCGAGAGATGTTCGATGAGATGTGGACTGCCCACGGCACTGAACTGTCGGGCTATTCGTAAATGGCCACCTCAAACGGGAAAATGCGGGCTGCGATAGCGACTGAACTGGGAGTGATTCGTTGCGCAGAAGTCCCAATGCCACAAATCAAAGAGGGCGAGGTTCTGGTTCGAACCCTAGCCGCTTCGATCTGTGGCAGCGATCTGCACATGGTCAACACTGGCTGGGGCATGCACAACTTTCCAGCGATGGCGGGTCACACCGGTCATGAGGCGGCTGGCAGGATAGTCGAAACTCGCTCTACGCGGTTTTCCGAGGGTGATCTGGTTCTCACTGTGCCCTTTATCTGGGATTCACGCTGCTTCGCCGATTACCAGGCTGTGGACGACGAACACGTTTTAAAACTCGACCCTGATGTCGATCTGGATAACGTTACGCTGGCCCAACAACTCGGCACGGTTGTCTACGCCGCGAAACGACTCCCAGGATCATTGGAGGGCCAGACCTGTGTCGTTGTCGGGCAGGGTAGCGCTGGACTTTTCTGGGACTTCACGCTGAAAAAACTCGGGGCCGAAAGAATCATCTCGATCGAGCCACTGGTCTGGCGTCGCGAGTTGGGACCTCAGTACGGGGTTGACCAGACGATAGATGTGACTGGTGATGCTGCGATACAGGCCGTAAAAGACTTGACCGGCGGCGTAGGAACCGATCTTGTGGTTGAGGCCGTCGGCTCGACTCCAACTCTTTCGCAGGTGTTCCACCTTGTTCGAAGAGAAGGAAAGGTCGTGTTGTTTGGACTGCCAGAATCCGAAGATCCGGTACCGTTCGACTATTCACAGATGTTCAAGATTCGTGCAGATGCGTTCACTGTACTGGGCTCGCAGGATGAACCGGGCTTACCAAGCTATGTCGAGGCGGTGCGGCTCATCAGCTCAGCCGAAATCGACGTCGAACCGATTATTTCACATCGGATTAACATAGTAGAAATCGACCGCGCATTTCGGATAGCGAGCGAACGAAGTGATGGAGCAATTTAGGTCGGTATCACGTTCGAGTAGGGCACAAGACCTCATCCCGGTAGATCAGACAGTGGTTGGGCCGTATGGTGATCCTTGCGAGTCATCACTTCACGTGAATAAAACTCGTTGGACCAACGGATTAAATTCTTCACTGCCTCGTCGAACAGGGTCTTTCCCTTCTCAGGTGTGGCAAGAAGAGCGTCACCGCAAACACCGGAATCGGTGTACTCGCTGGTCCAGGAAGTAACCGATACTGCGCCCGCTCCCCACAGATCGACCCAATGGTAGGGCGACTTATGTTCGTGGAACTTGATGTCCTCGTTTACCGCTTTGTCCATCTGGATTAGGTCTGCGTTCATGTGTAGAGCCATTGAAGTCTCAGCCTCGCCAGAGTGGCCACAGCCGCCCGGGAATCCCGACTCGCGCCATGTCGCCATGAAGTCGGGATCGACAGATGTCAGATTCCACCAAGATGTCAACGCAACATTGGCATCGGTTTCGACATTGGCGCGTCGGCAGGCAAGGTCGAGCGGTGGCATGTTGGAGCCATGACCGTTAATAACGATGATCCGACTGAAGCCGTGATAGGCAAGCGACTTGAGAATATCTACGATGTACCGAATAAACGTCTCGTAGTGAATCGTTACCGATCCAGGGAAGTCCATCACATGGGTGGTATAACCGTAAGCGACAGGTGGCATGAACAAAAGACGTTCCTGGTGCTGTTCTGCTGCGGTTCGGGCGACTTCCGTTGCAGTCCATCGGTCCATCTTCACGGGGAGGTGAGGACCGTGCTGCTCCATCGTTCCGACCGGAAGTACAGGAATCAATCCTGCCTCTACGGCCTGGTTCATCTCAGCCCAGGTCAGGTCTTCGTATCGCCATTTACCGTTGATTGCCATGAAGCTCTCCGTTTGAGTTCTCGTTCGTGATGGCCGATCCACCGTTGTTGATATTTGTTCCTCAATATTTGGTCACAACGCGCCGTAATCTTCAGCGCCCATGCCGTGTGCGATTACCGCTTCCTCGTCGATCTCAATGCCAAGGCCTGGTCCGTCGGGGATCGGTAGCATTCCGTCCTCGTCAAGGAGCATGGGCTCAGCAAGAATTCCGCTTACATATGGAGCCGGGTGCCAGTACTCAAGATACCGCCCGTTCGGCATTGATGCCGATAGCTGCAAATCAGCAGCGGCTCCGACGGCTGTGTTCCAGCCGTGCATCACAACCTGAACGTTGTTGTCGTAGGCTGCTTGCCAGATCTTGCGAGACTCGGAAAGTCCCCCGCAGATCGTCTGGTCTGGCTGAAGAATGTCGCACGCCTTCTGGCTTATAAACGGTTCGAAACTCAATCGGCCCCGAATGACTTCGCCCGTGGCAATGCGTACCGGCGAAATCTCTGTCAAACGCTTGTAGCCCTCGATGTCATCCGCTCGAAGCGGTTCTTCAAACCACGAAACGTTGTGATGCTTGAGCATCTTTGCGGCTGCGGAGGCCCACTTGAAATCACCGTGCCAGAAAACATCTGATCCACCGGGATCGACCATCAACTCCGAGTCGTCACCAATCACCTTGCGCGCGATGCTGACCAGCTCTTCGTCGTGTTTCAGATCTCGCTCACGTCCGAACGTACCCCAACCGAGCTTGAATGCCCGAAAGTTCTTCTCAAGACCCGACTCAAGACTACTGACCATTTCGTCGACCGGCCATGAAAACAGCATCGAAGCGTACGGCTTCACCTTCTCTGAGTAACGGCCACCGAACAGTCGAGAAATCGAAAGCCCGGTGTACTTGCCGAGAATGTCCCAGAGGGCGTGGTTCACTGCACCAATGTAGCTCGTGACGGCTCCACCACGGCCGTACCAGAACGTCCACTGGTGCAATCGCTCAGTTACCGACTCCGGTTGCAGGGCGTCCTCACCGATCAAATGTGGCCACAAGACCTTCTTGGTCGCCTCCGCCATCTCCCATCGAACACCCGTGCATCCCCACCCCGAAATGCCGCCCTCGGTGTCGATTCTGATCAGCGTCTGGTCGTAGCCCCACCAACTGGGGTGGATGGGCTTTCCGACCCTCAGTTCGGGGCGCTGGCTCACAAGTGGAAAAACGGTTACGTTCGTGATTTTCATGGAAGTATATGACAACCGGATTCGGGTTATACAGAAGTGACTCGCCGATGTTGCACTCGGGGGAAATTGGTGTCAATGATTCCTATGGGCAGTTCGCGCCCTGCTGCGTTGACAATCGCAGTTTCGCTGTCAGAATCCCGGCATCACAAATCTACGATCATTGCGAGAAACCCCATCATGAAAATTTCCAAACTAATCATTACGTCGGTCGCTACTCACGACCAACCGCTCCTCAATAGCACTGGCGTACATGAGTCGTATCGAGAGCGGACGATCGTCCAAATCGAGACATCTGACGGTTACACAGGTGCGGGTGAAACTCACGGAGGAAAAGCAGCCGAAATTGAGGCGAACCGTAGTTGGATTGAAGGCCACGACCCCCGTCAGATGACAAAGGCACGTCTCCTCTGGCGAGGATCTCCACAGGGGTGGTCGGCTATTGAGACCGCAATGTTGGATGCCGCAGCTAAACAGGTGGGTATGCCGGTGTGTGACTACATCGGTGGTCGAGCCCGTGATCGAGTTGAATGGGCTGCCTATCTCTTCTACAAATTTGCAGACGAAAACGGTCAAGGCGAGATTGCGACTGGGGAAGCACTTGATCCCGAAGGATTCGTTAAACAGGCCGAAGAATTTGTCGAGCGGTACGGCTTCAAGGCGCTCAAGATCAAAGGCGGATTCTTCGAGCCCGATGTCGATATCGAAACGTTCCGTTTGCTCCGGAAGCGTTTCCCGAAAGAAGATGGATACGAGATTCGGATAGATCCGAATGCCGTGTGGACTATCGAGACCTCGATTCGCGTAGCAAAGGAGATCGAGCAGTACGAGCCGCAATATCTCGAAGATCCAACTGATTCGATTGCCGATCATAAAGAGGTGAAAAAACACACCGATATTCCCACCGCTTCGAATATGTGTGTGTCAGCATTCTCCCACGTGAAACCGAACGCGCAGATTGAAGGAATCGATGTGATTCTGGGAGATCACCACCATTGGGGTGGAATTCTTGCCTACAAGGAAACCGGAGTTCTGTGTCGGGTAATGGGATGGGGACTGTCGGGTCACTCTAACAATTCGCTCGGCGTTTCACAGGCAGCCATGCTCCACGCCTGTGCTGCAACACCGGAGCTGAGTTTCCCGGCTGACACTCACTACCCGTGGACCGATACCGATGGCGACATCATCAAAGGCGGCAAACTCCAGTTCAAAGACGGCTATATGGAGGTACCTGATACACCCGGCTTGGGTGTCGAGATCGATGAAGCCAGACTCGCTGAACGGCACGAGGCGTTGAAAGCAGGCCCACCGAGCAACCGAAGTGAGATGATTCTTTCGATTGATCGAGACGCAAAACCGAGATATGGCTCGTGGACTGGCTTCAATTTTCCCAACTACTTGAAACCAAGATGGTAGCGGTGATCTACCTCGCCATAGTGCTGGAACCGAAAACAAAATCCACTTCGGTCGATCTTGAACGACAATTACTAAACTGAATCAGCAAGTTAAACAGTCTGTGGATAACGAGTGCGGCCGTTGTGACTATGGTGACAGGCATGGCTCTTGTTTCGACCACCTCCGGCGGCAGTTTTTCCGACCTTGGAAGCGGCGGCTGGGGCACGATGATTCTTGTCGATCTGATCGCCTCAGTCGCGGCGTTTCTTGGGTCGGGCATGGCCGGTGCCTTCACCGCAAGGCTCAGACGTCGGCTTGAGTCGGGGGATGCGACGGACGAGCAACTTGCCAACTCCAGGCATGGTCTTTCGACACTCGGATACGTCAATCGTGTTCTTGTTGTCATCACTGTGGGCACCATGGAGACGGCCCGTTTCGCTTAATACGAACTTCCATACAGTCCGAGTTGACCACCACCGAGCAGAAATAAGTCGGCCGGGTTGCTAGCTGATCGATCGTCTGATGTAGCGGGTCCGAAACTCGACATTAGACGAAATCCATCAGGCGAATGGCTGCTGGCGACTTCCATAGCGATGCTTGCGGCGTCCAGTATTCGATTGGATTTCCACATATCTCGCTGGCTCTGAGGGTTGGTAGGAGAAATCCTCGCTGCGAACGGTGTTTCAGCAATTTCGAACTCGTCGACTGAGAAATCGTTGGCGACGCTCAACGCCGATTTTTGATTTCCATTTTCTAACGATTTAGATTCCCCTGAGATGACGTGCAGGTGCGCATGAGACTGACTCTGGTGTGCCTTCAATCCGAAGTTCGAAATAACTCGATATCCCTCGGAGCTGCAATGAGTATTGCCCATTTCAACCGCCATTTCGGCGGCGTCGCAGAGCACGTCGGATGTCCAAAACTCGCGTTGAGTCATGTGCTCGCTCGGAACGATTAGCAACATCACCCGTACCCACTTGAGACGATTGTTAAAGCAGGCGACTTTCGACCCGCGACTTGGGCTGACTTCCCATTTTGCTTCAGATTGACCTGCGACGATCGAGCAGAATACACAGTCGTCGCTGCCGGTATCAGTAAAGTCGAAACTCACTTACGCGAGGACTTCCTGGAAGTTGAACGAGGCCGTGGCGCCGCGCCTCGGTGTCGGAAATCAGGAGCAGACAGATACCGTTCTGCAACCACGTTCGCGTCGCTGAGCCTCGAAACGATCGCCTCGGAGTAGCGAGTTGTAATGCGGCTTTCAAACTCACCGATAGTTTCCAGCGCAGTCCTGCTGGTGAACACGGTGGGTAGTATCGAGTCGTGCCGGTGGACGATCAGTTGATAGAGCTTTTCTTCCGCCCAGACAGTCGACGCTTCTGCTCCCAGATCGTCCAGAATCAACACATCCACATCCCGTACCTGACTGAACGTGTGGTCGAACGATTTGCCGCCTGCCGGTCCGTAAGATCGCCGAAGATCGTCGAGGAGATCCGGTACGAAGCGATATAACACGTCTCGACCTTGAGCGATGCTCTCACTAACAATTGCTGCTGCAAGATGGGTTTTACCAACACCAGTGGGCCCGGCCAAATACAGCCATCCAGATGGGTGTTCAGCGAAGACCTTTGCAGCAGCATGAGCCTCGGCCAGAGAGCGCCGTTGAGTCGTGCTGGCTCCTACCGCTCCTTTTACACTGAAGCTATCGAAGGTCATAGACTCAGAAAGTCGTTTTTCTAGTCCTGATTCACGGATATCCGGTGCACCACTTCCTGCCTTGATGTTGATCACTGTCGAGAAGTAAGGATCACCGAGTCGTGTGCGCAGACGATCGCCCAGCTCATCGAACCTGAGACCTGTGGTTACGAGCGTTGGAAGCCGGCGATTGAAGCGATGAGTGAGAATCTGATCCAGCTTTTCATCGGCCCAAGCGGTTGCTGACTGCGCCCCTAGATCGTCAAGAATCAGAATTGGGGCTTCGATCGACTGCATGAATATCTCGTCATACTGTGCGCCAACCGCCGGATCGAACGTAGAACGGAGGTGGTCGAGTAGGTCGGGAACCGACACGAACCGTACGGGTTGACTGGATTCCACGAGTGCGTTGCCAACTGCCGCCGCGAGATGAGTTTTACCGGTACCAGACGGACCGCAGAGCACTAGCCAGCCCTGAAGGTCGGTAACAAATCGTTGTGCAGCGTGGTACGCCTCTCGAAAACTCGATGGCTCCGAAAACGTGTCGCGAGTCCCCAACTCCGTCGTGTCGAATGTCATTCGTTCCAGCGGACCGAGATCTGAATATTGCCTGATGCGATCAGAGGATCTAACTCCCCATATCCGCTCCTGGCACTGGCACGGGATTACTGTCCGGGCGGAGGCCGGAGAATCTTCACTTGGAGCAACCACGAACCAGCGCTTGTCATCGCAGATATCGCAATGAGTCTCAGCGCTAGTTTGCTCCTCGATCTCGCTGTCGTTTGAGGTACTCCTCGTAGAACTGGTCGGATCGATCTTCTTGAAGATCTCGTTCAGCGGTTCCATCCCGTCCATCGTCAAGCTCCTTGGGTCTACCTTCTAATGCCCATCGGCGAAGTATTGCGGCTATATAGTTCCAGCTCCGTGCATTGGCTTCTGCGGCTTTTCGGATCGCCAGCAGGACCTCGTCTTCAGGGTGCTGTACCAGAGCCGCGTGAATGTTTTCAGCTACCAGTGGAGTAACAGCCGATATGTTCTGTTCGTAGAACGTTACCGCATTCATCTTAGGCCTCGCCGCTTCGGAGTTCGGCCAAGTTTCGGCGTCCCTGCCTGAACTGCCAGATCCGGCTGCCGTAACAGTCAGAACAACGCCCTGTCGTACGAGTGCTCTCCGCACTGGTTCAGTATTCAGGAATATCTGTTGCAGGTCTGGACCCGTGCTGGTCACCAGCAGAATCCCACGATCAGCAGCAGACTCGACTGCTGAATCAACAAGATGTTCCAACTCGTCACCCGATGCACCCAGCATCGCCGCCACAGTTCGGTCGGAATAGAGCTCGTCAAAAGAAATTGAGCTAGGAACCTTTCGCTGACGGTGAAGCGCATGCACCGTACGCAACACCACCTTGAGTTCGTCGAGGGAGTCGATATCTTCCAGAAGCGAGGCTAGGAGTGGACTTGGAACTGGTGTGAATTGAACCCCGCGTGGGAATCCGTCCTTCACCGTGTTGCTCCGGTCTGCGGCGCAAACGACGAAGCTGGCTGCGACCGTGTCTGGTATGAGAGTTCTTCGAAGATACCAATCGAGTCACGCACCCGCATTTCGACCTCGTCGGTCGGGCCGTTTCGGTGCTTGGCAATGATCAGCGTAGCCCTGTCACGTGGGAACGGCTGAGTCGGGTTTGCCTTGTTCCACTCTTCTTCGGAAGTGAACTTCTCTTCCCGATGAATAAACATCACGATGTCAGCGTCCTGCTCGATCGAACCAGACTCCCGAAGGTCCGAAAGCATTGGACGGTGAGACTGTCGATGTTCCACCGCACGGCTAAGCTGCGAAATGGCAAGAACGGGAATATGTAGGTCCCGCGCCATCCCTTTCATCTGTCTGGAAATCTCGGAAACCTCCTGCGCACGGTTTCCCTCTCTACCAAAACTCGATCCGCCGTTGATCAACTGCATATAGTCCACCACCAGAAAGTCTAGGCCATGAGTCATCTGGAGTCGTCTTGCCTTTCCGCGCATCTCGGCTACGGTCTGGAAGGGGGTGTCATCTACGTAGATCGTGAGGTCAGAAAGTAAACCAATCGAGTTAATGACTTGATCTTCTTCGCTCGGTGTCTGAATGCGATTTCGAATCTGCTGCATATTCACTCGAGACTGTGCAGCGAGCAGTCTCATGGCGATCTGATCGCGCCCCATTTCAAGTGAGAAAATCCCAACCTTGTAGCCAGCTTTGGCAGCACTCAGGGTGAAGTTCAAGCCCAGCATCGACTTACCGACAGAAGGACGCGCGGCGAGCACTACCATGTCTGAGCGCTGTAGACCGCCGACCAGCAGTTCATCGAGACGCCGGTAACCGGTCGCGATAGGAGACTTATTTTGCTCGCCATCAACCTGGTCGAGTGGCGAAGATTCTTCAAGATATGGTGTCAGGGACTCAGCTAGATGGGCGAAATCGCGGTTCTGCGATCCTTGCCTGATGCTGAATAAAGCGTCCTCGGCCTCCGATAACGCTTTGTCGACATCGGGGTCGTCGTTGTACCCGATATCCGATATCTCATCAGCCGCCGTAATCAACCTGCGCATGGTTGCGGTTCGGTGCACGAGGTTGGCGTAGTGCTTGATGTGGACCGAGGTCGGAGTGACCGTTATGAGGTGCGAGAGATAGGCTGCTCCCCCGACATCTTCGAGAATCCCACGGTTGTCCATTTCGTGGGTGACAGTGACCTGGTTGATCGCTTCATCACGCTGGAAAAGGTCGTAGCAAACCTCGAACGCCTGCCGGTTGATCTCGCGATAGAAATCGTCGGGCGAAAGGAAACCCGCGATCTGGGTGATCGTCATGCCATCAATTAAGATAGACCCGAGAACAGATTCCTCGGCGTTTAAATTATGTGGTGGGAGTCGATCAGCTTGCATGCGTGTAGGTGGAATATACAAGCTGGGCGTTGTGGAAAAAAAGACCAAAATCCTGTCAAATCGAGTCGAAGATATTCACATTCTTCCACACGTTATCCACAACTGAGTTCAAGTCCAAATGTTGGAGTCACATTGAGCTGTTATAAATCAGTCGTCCGGAGTGCATTGCCCAGGGCAACTAAGTAAACCATTCTGAGTTGAGACCTACTCTTCCGACTTCTCTTCGGATTCGTCAGAAGTGTCATCGGATGAGTTGACAACAGTTGAATCGCTTTCAGCCTTGTCGCGCTCTTTGACTTCCGAGCCTTCGGCGACATCGGCATCGATCTGTGCCTCAGCTGCAGCTAGGACATCCTCAAACGATGGGTCAAGAACGCTGGTGTCCTCTTCCGTCATTTGATCAGTTGCTTCTTCCATTTGTTTGTTGAGTTCAACAGATGCATCATCGGCAACAACTTCAACAACCAAAGTCGTCGAGACACCTTCAACGAATCGAGCTGGAATTCTGTAATCACCAACCGTTCGGATCGGCGCTGGAATCTGAATTCCCTTGCGGTCGATCTCTCGGTCGGTCATCTTGGCCAACTGAGCAGCGATCATGGTGTTCGTTACCGAGCCGTACAGGCGGCCGGTCGGACCGGTGCGAACCTCGATGCGAACCTTTTGATCCTTGAGAGCTTCAGAGACATCCTGCCACTCTTTCGCTTCAACAAGTCTTCGGTCTTCGGCCTGCTGGCGCAACTTCGCGGCTCGACGAAGCTCGTGCTCAGTAGCGATAACAGCGTAACCCTGGGGGATCAGGTAATTGCGTGCGAAGCCATTCTTGACTTCCTTTACGTCACCGGCACGTGCGGTAGGACGTACATCCTGCAGAAATAGAACTTTCACTTTTACATCACCTGGTGCGTCCGACGGTAGGTTTTGCGCTGATTACAACGGATCGGCATGCCGATCCAGCCCCGTACTTACGTTTACTTACGCGACTGCCGTCACACGAACTGTGCTAAATGCTGGTTTTCGAAATTTTCAATTGGGCGATCGCCCGATAGTTCATAACTAACGTGATAAAGGTACAACAGAGAGCGGATTCGGGCTATACGTCGAACTGTACATGAATCGTTGTTTCGTCCACTTGTTCAACCCACGTGAATGCGTATATATCTGTTGAACGTGAATTACTGGACACGTTTTTTAATGCGTGAGGTTGCCGAACATGACTTCTGAAACGATATTTCATCGTGGATTGGGTGAACCCGAGGGACCTGTACTGCTGGCCGATGGCAGCTGGGGCGTTGTCGAAATGAGCCCCGAGACGGGTCATGTATCGGTTATTTCATCCGGTGGCGATTCCAAGCGAGTCGTTGTCCAGACTGGTCGACCCAATGGAATGGTTCAAGACTCCGAGGGCACGCTCTGGGTGGCTGAGTCTCAGAATCCACCCGCCTTGTTGAAAGTTGGACTGGGTGGCACTTCTGAGGTAGTTCTTACTAGGGGTGATGGGGTCGAATTCATGTTCCCAAATGATCTGGTATTTGGCCCGGACGGTGCCCTGTACATGACTGATTCTGGCGTGCATCGACCGGCTTTTCAGATAGCCAGGGAATGTGAATCAGGACTCGGCAACTACCCCTACGATGGAAAATTGTTTCGAATAGACCTATCGGATATGTCGGTGCGTATTCTCGAAGATGGCTTGAAGTTCGCCAATGGTTTGGCGTTTGGACCAGATGGTGTGTTGTATGTGACGGCCACAGCCACCGGTCTTGTTTACAGGTACGAGTGGAACGGTGATGTCACGCTTGGCCCACAAGAGATCTTTGCCGACCTTGTCGACCGTTCACGTGCTCGCGGATTTATCGGTGGGGACGGTCTCGCGGTTGGCGAAAACGGGTACCTATACTGCGCTGTTGTAGGGCAGGGCGATGTAACCGTAATCGACACCAGTGGCTCAGTAGTGGAACGAATTCCTGTTGGTGGCGTGCAGCCAACAAACGTTGCTTTCGGGCCAAGGGGCAGCGGAGACATTTTCGTGACAGTTAAGGACTCTGGTACTCTGGAACGACACCATATTGGAGTCGAGGGACTTCCGTTACTCCCTTCGAAAGCGAGTAGTTAGTCCACTCGGGATCAGAACTCTCTCGTTGCCCTAGGCCTTCGGATCAATCGGATTGGAATCCGAGAAACCTTCGTCGTCGCTACCCGAACCCACCAGAAACCAGTTAACAGCTGAAGCTGCTGCATTCGGGTTGTCTTTTGCCGGGAACTCGCCGCAATCTTCAGGTTCGATAAGTGTCGAGTGTCGAATCGCATCATGCATCAGCACAGCGGATTCGTGGGTAAGGGATTTGCTCTGGCGACCACGCAGAATCAGAGTGGGAATCGCATGCATATCGTCGATGTGCTCGCCAGAAAGCTCACCGTCACAAATTGTGATCGACGAAGCGGCGCCAGGTGCCATAGCAACAAGCTCGGCCGCCCATTCCGCAGCCTGTTGACCCTGTGTCACCAAATCGACCGGCATGGCCATGTCCCATATAAACATCAACACTTCAAGCGCCGAGGAAACCTCTGTCAGAACAGGTGAACTAGGTGGAGAAAGCGAGGCGGCGAAATCGTGCCAATCCTCTGGCGAACTATCGGGTGCGACTATCAACATAGGTGACCATCGACTCGGCGAGTCCCAAACATATAACGGTACTCGTGCACCCGATTGCAGGGTGATTGTGTCAGATTCTGAAGGATCGAACATGGCTGCTGATTTACTCTCGGTGTAAACATTATTATTGCTAAGGGAATATTATGCTTTTTGCCCGAATCTGAGCCCATTGTTCCAATCATTTCATCGGCAACGTGGTGCGAGTTTTGCACTTCGGGCGTATATTTGCGTACACAACTGATCTTCGTCAGACTCAATTCGCTTTGACGGGGATGTGTGAGCGCTGATTTATCGTCAACAAAGGAAGAAAACGTGACAACCAAAGAATGGGGATCGATTTACAAGGAAATGGGTGCGAAACCAGTTGTGAACGCTACTGGTAGCGTGACGCTTCTAGGTGGCTCAACCCCTAACGAGGAAGTGAAAGCTGCAATGGACGCAGCGGACTCTGCTTTTATTCCATTGGCCCATCTGGAGCAGGTTACGGGCGATCGAATTGCTACGTTGCTGGGCGTACCGGCCGCGTATATAACCTCTGGTGCAGGCTCCGCCCTCACCCTCGCAACGGCCGCGTTCATGGCTGGTACCGATGACGATAAGATCCAGCAGCTCCCCGACACGACAGGGATGCCCAACGAGATCCTAATCCAGAAGCGCCAGCGATACTGGTATGACCGATGTCTCGAACTCGCCGGTGCGAAACTGGTCGAGGTCGGTGACGACGATGGTACGAGTGCAGACGATCTTCGGGGCGCAATATCGGATCGTACTGCAGCGGTTCACTGGGTTGCATACGAGCAGAACCCAGTCGATCCCAACGTGCTTACACTCGAAGAAACCATCGAAATCACCCATGCTGCCGGCAAGCCAGTATCGGTTGATGCAGCAGGGCAGATTTACCCACTTGAGAACTTGGGTAAATACGTGAAGATGGGCGCTGACTTCCAGTGCATCGCTGCCAAATACATGGGTGCGCCGCACTCGACAGGCTTCGCACTCGGAACCAAGGAAGTTATCGCCGCCATTAGCCGGCACTCGTTCGTTGGATACGAGACACGACGAATCCGCGGCATCGGCCGACCCCACAAGGTCGACCGTCAGGAAATCATGGGTGTTGTCGCTGCTGTAGAACGCTGGATGATCCTGAACCATGAAGATCGCTTGGCAGTCGCCGAATCGCAATCACAGGCTATCTTGAAGCCGCTTCAAGGCATCTCAGGTGTGTCCGCTACTCTCAACACCAACATCATGGGCCACCAACCGTTTGGTGTACATCTGAGTCTGGATCCTGATGTAGTTGGATTCACAGTCGATGATCTTGTCCAGAAGTTGCGTGATGGCGACCCTTCAATCTGGACTCGAACTTCGCTTGACGAGCCTAGAATTGACATTCACGTGTTCGGACTTAATGAGGGTGAAGCCGAACTTGTCGGTGACGCCATTGCGGCAGCCGTGAAAGGCTAGTTTCGAGACTAGGCAGCTGGTCAACTAATAACCGAAACAGCGCCCGGTCATATTGGATCGGGCGCTTTACTGTCTGCCGTCAATACACCGTCTGATCGTGCTCGTAATGATTTCAATGACCAGATTCATATATGGTCATTGAAATGTGGAGAGTCTGAACCAGTGATCAGCAGAAAGAGAACGTTCAGTGACTGTAAAAACAGTGGGAATAATGAGTCCAGGCGATATGGGGAGTGGTGTTGGCGGTATTCTGAAGCAGAACGGAGTCAGGGTGATAACCGCTCTGGATGGCAGAAGTCACGACTCTCGGGTAAGGGCTGTTGAACAGGGTTTCGATGATGTCGGCTCGCTCGACGAGTTGGTCAAATCCAGCGACCTTATCCTGTCTATCCTTGTACCTTCCGAAGCAGAGGCTTTCGCTCAGGAAATCGCCGAATCACTGGTTAGAACCGATTCACAAATCGCGATAGCCGACTGCAACGCTGTATCACCAGCTACTGGCATAAGGATCAGCGAAATCATATCAGCAGCTGGCGGGAAATTTATCGATGCCGGGATCATCGGTGGTTCGCCACGTGGTGGCGCAACACCTCGCTTCTATGCCTCAGGTGAGCATGCACATATTCTTGGCGAACTCGATGGCAAGGGAATAGATGTGCCTGTGATGGATGGAGAGATAGGTCGTGCGTCGGCTCTCAAGATGGTCTACGCAGCTCTGAGCAAAGGCACGGCGGCCCTGTATGCATCAACATTGATGACGGCCAAATCACTCGGTGTATACGGCGACCTAATTCAAGAACTGGAAATGAGTCAATCGAAAACACTTGCGTCGATGGCAAGCGTGAACTCGATTTCATCAAAAGCGTTCAGATGGATTGGCGAGATGCAAGAAATTGCTGCTACGTTTGGAGACGCTGGCACAAGTTCGCACACGCACACCGGAGCCGCTGAGACGTTCCAGAAAATAGCCGATTCCTCGATCGGGCATGAACGAGTCGGAACCGTCGATGATAGTCGTACACTAGAAGAGTCTGTTGCTGCGATGTTGGTGAAGGCTGATCTGGG
>CAYTAO010000039.1:0-21901 GCA_964435915.1 uncultured Dehalococcoidales bacterium | reverse complement strand
GTTGAAGAAACCGGTGCAAACACTGGAATCATCTTTGTCCCCGCCCCTTTTGCGATGGACGCAATCATCGAGCAGGTTGATGCAGGAATCGAGCTCGTCGTATGCATAACCGAGGGTGTCCCCGTTCTCGATATGGTCAAAGTTATGGCGTACATCAAGGACAAGCCGACTCAATTGCTTGGATCGAACTGCCCGGGTGTGATCAGCCCCGCTTCAAAGGCGAAGGTCGGGATTATTCCTGGCAACATCGTTCAACCCGGGAATGTGGGGGTGGTCTCACGATCGGGGACACTCACTTACGAGGCGATTGCTCAACTCGTGCAGCATGGTCTGGGTCAGTCGACCTGTGTGGGCATTGGTGGCGATCCGATCCACGGAACCACTTTCACGGATGTACTTGAACTGTTCGAAGCTGACGATGAAACCGAGGCGATCGTGTTGATCGGTGAAATCGGTGGTATCCGTGAGCAGCTTGCGGCTGAGTACATCAAGGATCACATAACCAAGCCGGTTGTTGCTGCCATCGCCGGTCAGTCGGCACCTGCCGGCAAGCGTATGGGGCACGCCGGGGCGATCGTCACGGGTAAGGCAGCGTTGGCTTCGGAAAAGAACAAGGCACTTACAGATGCAGGCGTCCATGTAGTGGAATCTCCTGCTTACATCGGTGCGAAGATGAAGGAAGTGCTCGGTTAGTCCGAGCGTCTTCCATCACATGACGTTTTACGAACGCTTCGTTCACACCGGCCAAATCGCACTGAACGTGGCGGAGTGGGACGCGCCGTCGCCCGATTCACCGAAGATGATCTTGGTTCACGGCTACGGTTCGAACTGGCATACTTGGGGCCGGGTAGTCGACAAGTTATCGGCAGAGTTCCATCTGTTCGCACTCGACCTTCGTGCGATGGGCAGGTCGGGACGCCTGTTACCCGCTTCAGAGCGTCAGACCTCGGCCGATGACGTAGCCGCGGTCATATCCATTCTCAGCGATCAACCTGTTTTTCTCGTCGGGCACTCGTATGGAGGGTGGATAACCGCGGCAGTTGCAGGCCAACACTCGGAGCTTGTATCGAAAATAGTGCTGGTCGAGCCCTACACGGGTGCCCAATCGGAGGTTCGGAAGCAAGAACGAATGGAACGCCACGAGAGGCGTATCGAGCGAGCGGACCAGATAAGAGCGGCCCGAACTCCCGAGGATTTGATCCCGATGGTCAAGGCACGCTATGACGGTGCTTCGGAGGCCAGTATCAGGCGCATTGCCCGAATGTACTTCGAGCTCGACCCGGTTATGGAGGCGGGCCGACCGAATCCCCGGGAAGACAACGATACGTTCGACGGGATATTCACGGCGATTAGGTGCCCGATGCTACTCATTCGCGGTGCTGTCGAAAATGGCGGGATTATGTCGGACGAAGAGGCTGAACGAGTCGTTGGCCTGATCCCTGATTCACGAGATTTGAGTTGGCCGAGGGTGGGTCACTCACCCCATATCGCCCGTAATCACGATTTCATACGAGCAGTGAAACGATTCTGGACCGAGTAGTGGTGGCGTCATTGGCACGTTTTCTGCGGCAGGGTTGGAAGCGGTTGAGTCGTTGTGATTGAACCGCTGTTGCGTCGTTGGTTCTTTTCCTCATTACAGTTACCTGAACCCTCTACCTCATGTAGAGACAACTGGAGAGCGCGAGCATCGCCAGCGACACCTGACTGGTAACCTCTTGCACGATGACTAACTACTCAGAACAGAAATACGCTGCCAACGCCATTGAAGTGAACTACGTTGAGGGTCCTCGCTATGGGCCTCCGATGGTGCTAATTCACGGCCTCGGAGGTCGGTGGTCCGCCTGGGATCCGGTGATAGACCAGTTTGCTGAGGAATGGCATGTGTATGCCATCGATCTTCGCGGGCATGGTGATTCGGGGAGAGTTCCTGACGGCTACAGTTTTGTCGACTATCCAACAGAAGTATTGGAATTTTTGCGAGATGTTGTAGGGCAGCGTGCTTACCTCGTCGGACACTCGTTGGGCGCAATGACGAGCGCTGGCATCTGTGCGGTAGCTCCGGATTTGGTTGCAGCGGCTGCACTTGAAGATCCGCCTCTGTATGTCGAAGTTGCTCCACAATTTCAAACAGTGCTCGACATTCGGAATAAAAATCTCGATGTGAATGAAACGGCCGTTGAGCTACGAAAGGCCGATGCCGAATCCTCGGACCTTGCGATAGCAAGGCGGGCGATTGCAGTGACCAAGGCTGATCCCGGAGTGTGGGAATCGGCTGTGGAGGGGCAGATCGCGAGGGGTTGGGATCCGGACGTGGTGCTCACTGCCGCAGATGTCCCAGTGCTCCTGATGCAAGCCAGCCCCGACATGGGCGCAGCTCTAGCTGATATCGATGCTACCCATGCGGCTGATCTACTTCCGCAGGGTAGATTCGTTAAGTGGGATGACGTTGGTCACGGTATGCACGATGCACAGCCCGAGAGGTTCATTCAACTGGTGAACGCGTTCTTCAGGCAGGTTTTGCGCAAGCAGGGGTAGTTGTTACGCCTCTAGAAGAACGCCAGTCGAACTGTGTTCAGGATTATCGCTCCAATAATTCCTGCGGTTATGTCGTCGAACATGATGCCCCATCCGCCGGGCCATGCTTCGATTCTTCGCACACCTAACGGCTTAAGGATGTCGAGCGCCCTGAACACGAAGAAGCCAGCGATCATCCAAGGCCAGGTGACCGGCAGGAACAGGACGGTTACCCATACGCCAACCCACTCGTCGATCACCCCTCGTTTTGGGTCGTGGTCGTCCTCACTATCGATGTAGTCGGTGGACCATACTCCGACGGCAGTCGTGGAAACAATCAGCCCAAAAAACCACAGCGAGTCTCCTTGACCACCGTTTAGCGCGAAATCAAGCAGCCAGTAAACCACTAGAGCGGCAAATGTCCCCACGGTCGCAGGAGCCACAAAAGGCCAGCGCCCCGAACCGAAGCCAGTGGCTATGGTCTCAGCTACGAACGAGATGATCCGATTTTTAGACGTGGATTTCGGAGTAGTCAATGAATTATCCGGTGTTCTTTAGTCCCACAGTGACGCCGTTGATCGACAGTAGCCTCGCCCGTTCGACCGATGGGTCGTCGTCGGACGACCGCCGTCTTGCGAGCAGCGAAATCTGCAGGTATCAGCATCTTCGCTGTCAAATGGGCCTAAATCTTGAGTGCTCAAACGGCGATCTCGGAAATGCTCATTAAACTTTCGACAAAGTTTAGAGCCAGGCAGAAGCCCAGCCTAATGTTTGTTCGGTATTCCCGCTGGGCTTGTACTCACAGCCGACCCACCCTTCGTATCCGATTTCGTCCAAATGCTGCAATAGATGGTTGTAGTTAATCTCGCCGGTGCCGGGTTCGTGGCGACCGGGATTATCGGCAAGCTGCATGTGCTTGATCGACGACAGGTTTTCCTTGACCGTGAGGGTGAGATCGCCCTCCATGATTTGCATGTGGTAGAAGTCGTACAAGATCGCCAGATTCGGGTGACCGGCTTCGGCAATAGCGTCTAATGCTTGCGCAGTGGTGTTGATGAAAAAACCCGGTCGGTCCCGGGTGTTGATCGCCTCTACGAGGGCTATTACACCGACCTTTGCCAGCTCTTCGGCAGCATGACGCATATTGGCTATGAGGGTTACACGTGCTTCATCCGGGTCGAAATCGTCGATCTCACCGCAGCCGATATTTACACCTATGCAACCAAGGCCAGCGGCGTACTCGGCAGCCTGGGCAGTTCGCTCTTTGTACAGATCGACTCTATCGGCACGAAGCGAAATGTTGAGTCGACCAGTGTCGGGATCAGAGGATGGTGAATTGATTATTACGTGTTTCAGGTTGTTACGTTCGAGCCGTTCGACTATCTGTGGGATAGGCAATGAGTAGGGAGCCTGAAGCTCGACGCCCTTGAAGCCAGTTCGTGCTGCAGCGTCGTACCTGTCGATCAGGTCGTACTCGTTGAACATAAACTGCAAGTTAGCTTCGAGCTTCGGCATTTACTATCCTTTTGGTCGGTCAATTGTTGACCGTAATCATCTTGATCCGGAGTTCACTAGCTGAACGTCTTGCGCAAGCACAAGCCACCGACCCTGCAGCATTGTCTTCTGGCAGGCCGGGCACTGGTTGCTCACCAAATTGGTTGTGGGTTCGAACTAGAGGAACTTCGCGGCCCAGAGCAGACCGGTGAAGGTGTCACCAGCCGGTGCATATTCACAACCAACCCAGCCATCGTAACCTTTCGAGTCGATGTGGGGCAGCAGGAAGTCGTAGTTGATCTCGCCGGTGCCGGGTTCGTGACGCCCCGGATTGTCGGCGAGTTGGAAGTGCCCAATTACATCCATGTTCGCATCAATTACCCTAGTCACATCGCCTTCCATGATCTGCATGTGATAGATGTCGTACTGCACCTTAACGTTGTCTGCCCCGGAGGCTTCAACACATGCTCGGCTCTGGTTCGTCCGGAACACTGAGTATCCGGGGATATCAATCGTGTTGATCGCCTCTAGCAAGACAATGGTGTCGGTGCCTACAACAGCATTTGAGGCAAACTTGAGGTTGTCGATCAGGGTCTGCTCCATCGTACTGGCGCTCACGTCGGACGTTGCTTTTCCAGCGAGGACCGTGAGTCGCTCGCACCCGAGCACCTGAGCGTATTCGACTGCTTTGCCGACGCCATCCTGGAATTCACCGATGCGATCGGGGAACGATGCGCAGCCGCGATCTCCGGCGTCCCAGTCGCCTGCCGGGAAGTCGAATAGTACCTGCGTGAGATTGTATTGATCGAGTTTCTCTTTGATCTGCTCGGCCGGATAGTCGTATGGGAACAGATACTCAACACCCTTGAATCCGGCTTTCGCTGCCGCTTCGAAGCGATCGAGGAAATCGAGCTCGTTGAACATCATCGAAAGGTTGGCAGCAAGCTTGGTCATCTGGTGTGAGTCTTTCTTTTTGATCGTGAGACACGCTGCAAAAACAGGTGCATCGTTCCTGATTCGTGGCACATGCTCCTCGCGCGTAATTCCAAATTCAAGGTCATCTCGCGTGATGTGAGCAGAACAATCATACTTGTTGACCAGCTTTGAGACACACACACTACAAGAATCCGTTAGATCAGTAGTGGATCGCTGTGCCGACCCCGCCCCCGGCAGCGATTCCATCGCCGTTGATTGCTATCGACAGCGGAGAGGCTAGTATTGCTACGACGTAGGCGATGTCGGTCGCATCGATGATTGTGCGGGATGAGTTGCCCTGCTCCATTCGATACCACATTTCCTCTTCGCTTACCCCAGCAGCTTCCGCTCGCTCCGCGATCACGGTCTCGGTGGCTTCAGTGCGAGTTAGCCCGGGGTGAACCACGGTTACGTTTATGCCTTTAGGCCCCAATTCATCGGCAAGGTTTTTGGTCATTGCCGAAACCGCGACGTTGCGTATCGAGCCGACCATGGTGCCAGAGCTTCTAGAAGCCAATCCTGAAATGTTGATTATCCTGCCCCAGCCCTGTTCGGCCATGATCGGAGCGGCATCTCGCGCGCATCTCAGATAGCCCATAACCTTGATGTTCATTTGCTCACTGAACTCTTCAGTGGTGATTCCACCGAGAGTGGGAACCGTGCTCTGTCCGCCGGGACGGGCTGCACAGTTCACTAGGATATCGATACCACCCATGACGTTGCTGGCCTCGGCCATCAGGCTTGCAACGCTTTCGTCGGAGCCGGTGTCGACGGTTACTGCGGTCACAGTCGAGCCAGTTTCATTCGTCAGCTCTTCGGCGGTGGCGTCGAGGGCATCTTTGCCACGTGAGGCGATGACGACCGACGCTCCCTCTTCAGCCAGAGTTCGCGTAATAGCTTTGCCGATACCTCGGCTTCCACCGGTTACCAATGCTCGCTTGCCTAAAAGTTTGAGGTCCATGTCGTTGTTTCCTTACTAAGTAGACCTAGTTCACCACACCCGGTCGTTGTTTGTAGAAGTTAGTCTCGCCTTCGAATGCGCTTGCCAGTTGGAGGAGGCCCATTTCATCACGAGGACGTCCGACCAGCTGTAAGCCCACCGGAAGACCGTCTTTTGTAAATCCTGCCGGGACCGATATTGCTGGCAGGGCGGTTACGGAGATTGTGTAGCACGGCCACATCCAGTCAAGATAGGTCTCGAGCTCGATGCCGTTGATATCTGTTGGGTACTCCAGTTCGATAGAAAACGGCGGTACAGAGGTCACCGGCATTGCGAGGAATTCGTAGTTGTCGAAGAACTTCATTAGCTGCTGGTACAGCTCGGTTCGCAGTTGCTCAGCTTTGCCGAGTTCTGCTGCAGACAACTTCATTCCCTGTTCAGCATTCCAGATCACCGTTTGCTTCACCTTGTCCCGGTGGTCTCTCAGATGAGTTTCATGCTGCATTGCGAAAATATAAGCCCGAATTGTCTGGAATATATGATCAGTGGTTGAAAGATCGGGCTCATCATCTTCAACGATCATTCCCAGGTTCTCGAATACGTGTCGCTGGGATTCCGTTACCCGGCTATTTTCAGCATCGATAGGTCGACCGCCGAGATCCTTGCTCCATGCTATTCGAGCGCCCTTGAAATCTCGTTCAAGTGAGCCGGCGAAGGCAGCGCCTGATTCGTTAATTGAAAGTGGAGACCTGGAATCGTGCCCCGCCATTACACTCAACTGCAACGCAGTATCGTCGACCGTGCGCCCCATGGGCCCACCTGTGGACAGAGAGGACCAGCCGAGTCCGCCGATTGACGGAACTCTGCCCGGTGCAGGACGTATACCGACTACGTTCGACCAAGCGGCCGGATTTCTCAGTGATCCACCAAGATCGGAGCCGGTGGCAATCGTTGTCATGCCCGTCGCAAGTGCCACCCCTGTACCGCCAGAACTACCACCACACGTTTTCGAAACGTCATACGGGTTCAATGTCGTGCCGAAGACAGCGTTGAACGTCTGTGATCCGGCACCGAATTCGGGCGTGTTCGACTTACCAACCACGATCGCGCCAGCATTCCGCATTCTCTTGACTATCAGTGCGTCTTCGGTGGGCACGCTGTCCTTGTAGATCGGTGATCCCATCGTGGTCAGAATACCGGCGGTATCGTGTAGATCTTTAACAGCTACGGGCTGGCCGTGTAGTGGGCCGAGCTCTTCACCAGCGCTTCGTGATCCGTCGGCTGCTCGGGCCTGTTCGAGGGCTGAGTCAGCAACCATGGTGACCATCGCATTGACGGCTGGGTTAACCCGTTCGATCTGCTCGAGATGTGCACCGACCAGCTCTTCAGATGAAATGTCGCCATCGGCAATCATCTTTGCCTGCACCCGGGCATTTTCGAAAATGAGTTCAGAGTTCGACAAAGCAGCATCAGAATTAGTTAGCAATTACCCGATCCTAAAGAAAATATGCCATCGGCACCATCGGAACAACAAAATGACCCCAAGGTGAATTTCGGCTGGGGACCGTGATACTAACTCGGAATCAGGCAGTTACCACCAGGTTTTACCTTCGATTTCGGACTGCGCGAACTTATAGTCCTCGCCGTAAATACCGGTCGACAGGTATTTCCAGCCGCCATCAGCGAACATTGCGACGATCTTGCCTTCACGCCCTTCATCCGACATTTTCTGTGCGATCTTACGGGCCGTCGCGAACGTGGCACCCGATGAGACACCCACGAAATAGCCGGCGTCTGTGAGTAGCTTTCTGGTCCAGTAGAACGCCTCTTCGCCCTCGACTAGGATTCTGCCATCGAGGCTGTCGAGATCGAGTATTGGTGGGATGAATCCGTGCTCGATCGAACGTAGACCCTGAACCTTATCGTCGGGGTGCGGAGCCGTAGCAATGATCTGAACACTTGGATTGTGCTCGCGAAGAGCTTTGCCAACGCCCATCAGGGTACCGCCAGTACCCAGACCAGCAACGAACACGTCGATATCGGGCAGATCTCTGGCGATCTCGGGGCCGGTCGTTGTGTAGTGAGCATTCGGATTTGCGTCGTTGCCGTATTGGAATGGCATATAGTAGGAGGGATTCTCTTCACCAATCTGCCTGGCTAGGAGAATCGACTCGTTCGTACCTTTGTCTTTGTGCGACAGAATTACTTCGGCACCAAACGCTTGGAGTAGATGCACGCGTTCCGGTGGAACGCTGGCCGGCATGACAACCTTCACGTTGTAGCCCTTGATACGCCCAATCATCGCAAGACCGAGGCCGGTGTTGCCCGATGTGGGTTCAAGAATCGTGTCGCCGGGTTTAATCAGGCCTTCTTGTTCGGCTGTTTGAATTAACGAACGAGCTGCGCGGTCTTTCACCGAACCGGTTGGGTTTACCGATTCGAGCTTGCCGTAGATCTTTACTTTGGAATCCGAGCTGAGGATCGACACATCCACCAACGGCGTGTTGCCGATGGCTTGAATTACGTCCTTTTTTATCGCCGTAGAAGGCGCGATAAAAGTTGTGGCCAAGAAAAGTTCTTTCGTAGGGTAGTTGGGCTCGTTTGCTGTTTACCGACTGGGTTCAGGTTAGTGGCGAAGTGTCGGCCGATTAATCGGACGACACCATCTGCGCTTCTTCTTCAATTGAGGCGGGTGCCAGAATGCCGCAAAAAATCTCGTAGTCGATCAATTCTGTGACTTCGGGATTGGATCCGCAAAGTTTGCAATCCGGATTCTGGCGAATTTTAATCTCGCGGAAGTCCATCGTCAGTGCGTCAATGAGAAGCATGCGGCTGGTGAGAGTTTCACCAACACCCATTGCCAGCTTGATAACTTCCAACGCCTGGATTGATCCGACGAGCCCGGGAAGCGCGCCGATTACGCCAGCTTCTGAGCAGTTCGGAACTTCACCTGGAGGGGGTGGCTCGGGGAACATACAGCGGTAGCAACCCTGACCTGGAAAATACGTAGTTGCCTGACCATCGAACACCAGAATGGCACCGTCGACCAGGGGCTTACCAGCGAGGAACGCTGCGTCGTTTACAAGATATCGAGTTGCGAAGTTGTCGGCTCCGTTTACGATGATGTCGTAGTTGGGGATGATGTCCATCGCGTTGTCGGAATTAATCGGCTCCTCATGGAGGACTACGTTTACATCCGGGTTGTGCGCCTCGATTGTTTCCTTGGCGGAAATAACTTTCGGACGCCCGACATCAGCATCAGTGTGCAGAATTTGTCGCTGCAGGTTCGAAACATCTACGGTGTCGAAATCAACGATACCGAGGGTGCCGATTCCGGCCAACGCCAGATACAGCGCTACAGGTGAACCAAGCCCACCTGCGCCGATGATCAACACTTTTGAGTCGATCAGTTTTCGCTGCCCCACACTACCTACACCGTCCATGATCAGGTGGCGACTGTACCGCTGTACCTGTCCCGGCGTAAGCGGCGTGAAGCCATTGGTCGGTGCCATGTCGCTAAATTTTCCTCTTGCCTAGCATTGGACCGGTCGAAACCTGTGCATTTTATTGTATAAATCGGGTTCACCCGGTGCGTACGCATTGAATTCTACTACGCAGTACGGCGCAAATCGCCATTTCCATACAGCTAAGACGCGCCAAACTACGCGATTGAGCTGCTAATTATCCAATTAGATTCGATTATCAAGAACCATATGCAGATGGTGGTCAGGATGTGACTCTAAAAATTCACTCGCACCGGAGCCATCGCTGTCATCGATAACTGCTGGCTCATCAGATCACTGATCTTTACATTGCTTAGGTGCTCTAGCAGCATCGCTTCAACATCACTCCAGATATCGCGCTGCGAACAAGCCCGGGAGAGCCTACAGCCTCCAGGCTCTTCGACACAGTCGATGGGTGCTAAAGAGTAGTCGACAGAATTCACAACATTACTAATTGAAATCTACTCGCCCGGTTTCGCCAGCTTTTGACCGCATTGAGGACCTCTACGGGACTCTATCAACCCGGATTTTTACAGTTCTGAGCAGATCCTGAGCAAATAAGACTCCAGGATGTGCTGCGCCTAAGCGATGTCGGATGTGGAAGTGAACTCCGTTGCATCTTGCTGCGCGACATAAACCAGGGTTCTAACCCCATAGTCCACCTTCATAGGAACCAGCATGGTGACTTCTCCAAGAACCGGTCAACTACGCAGGTGAGATCACCAGGTTTGCCGAACGACCGCATTTCGGAATGAGTTCAGCTCAAATTGAACTGCCGTGCTTCTCAATGAAACCGCTGGGAGGGCATTCCTGACCACTTGAGTAAACATATCGTGCAGCTCCTCGACCATTCTCTGAGCATTCGAGGGTTACCCCGCAATCGTCGTTCAAATACGGCATCTGCGTGGTACGGTTAATGGTTGTGCGTCACTGGAATTTGATTCCTCACTGTATGTATCTGTTCTACTGCTCAACAGGAAAGACCGGTATTCGGTTCCCAATCCTAAGTTTATTCGGAGAAGATCGTTATGGATCCCATCACGCTAAACGTCGAGGTTCGCACAGCCTTCGGCAAGAAAAACCGGGCGCTAAGGCGTCAGGGCATAACACCCATTCACATGTACGGTCTCAATGAAGACTCTGAGTCGTTGCAAGCCACCGAGTCTGAACTCCGGTCCGCACTGCGGACTGCAGGACGAACCACGCCGATTACTTTGAAGGTTGCTGGCGGTAAAGAAACCGTGACGATTGTGCGTGAAATTGCAAGTCACGCTGTTTATGGCAATATTCAGCACGTGGATTTCCAACGAGTAGACGTGCAGCAGGAAGTTGAAACTCCTGTGCCGATCTCACTAACCGGTCAGGAAGAAGCGCCCGGAACTGCAGGTGGAGCCGGTGTTGTGACGCAAGGAGCATTTGAAATTCTCGTTCGAGCTAAGCCATTCGATGTTCCGAACGAGATTGTCGCCGATTGCTCCGGCCTTATGGAAATCGACTCGGTAATGCTCGCTGGGGAGCTAAAACTGCCTTCTGGCGTTTCACTTGCTGGTTCGGAAGACGATCGTATCTGCTGGATCCAGCCACCGCGTGTCACTGCCGAAGAAGATCTGGTCGCTGCTGTTGAGGGCGAAGAAGACGCAGAGGGCATTGAAGGTGAAGATGCTGCTGAAGACACCGAGGACGTTGGAGAAGCAACAGAAGATGGCGAAGAAGAATAGCCAATGCACCAGAAAAGTGCTTCGAGTGTGAAATAAGTACATTAAAAAAGCGCCGTAACCAAATGGTTACGGCGCTTTTTTGAACTCTAAATTGCTGTCCGAAAACATGCGTCGAACTCAGTTATAAGTTCAACTCCTTGCACGAACACGCTTCTGAACTTACTATTTAGCAGAGCACAGGTGAACTGTTTCGTTCATTTAGTGCATGAAAATCACTGTAATAAAAATCAAATACCAATTGGCTCAGGAGGGCACGGATGGACACCATCCTCATAGCCGTCCTTGTAGCCCTAGTTGCGGTTGTAGTTGGAAGCGGACTGGGTTTTCAACTTCATAACCTCCTTTCGGCAAAATCACAGCGAGCGGTAGAAGAAGCATCTGCACAACAAATGCGCAGATCCAACGCTCGAGGCAAGGAGATACTCCTCGAGGCTAAGGAACAGGCGCTTCAGTTACGCAGCGATGCGGAAGTGAAGCTCAACGAGCAAAAGTTAGAAATACAACGCCAACAGAGTCGTCTCGAAGCAAGAGAAGAGACTCTTCAAAGCAAGACAGATTCAATTAACGATCTTGAATTGGATCTGAAAGCTCAACGAGCCGGTCTCACCGATGAAAAATCGGAGATCGAAGAGTTGAGACACCAGGCTGGTGAACGACTCGAAACTATTTCGGGGCTTTCAGTGGCTGATGCCAGGCAACAACTGCTCGACCAAGCCGAAGAAGATATCGAGTTCGAATTAGCACGCCGATACAGGGATGCTGAACTAGAGGCACAGGACGAGGCTGATGACAAGGCTCGCTTAATCTTAGCTGCGAGTATGCAGCGGCTTGCAGCAGAGGTCGTCTCTGAAGCAACGGTTTCCATTATTTCGTTACCAAATGACGAAATGAAAGGGCGGTTGATCGGACGCGAAGGCAGGAATATACGAGCGATCGAGGCTGCAACCGGAGTCGACCTGATAATCGATGATGTTCCCGAAGCGATCACGATCTCATGTTTCGATCCAATACGACGCGAAGTAGCACGTATTGCACTCGACCGATTGATTCAAGATGGCAGGATTCACCCTGCTCGCATTGAGGAATCGGTTGAAAAGGCCCGTTCGGAAGTCGATGACACCGTGCGAAAAGCCGGTCAGAAGGCGGTATTCGACACAGACGTGAAAGGCCTGCACCCCGAACTGGTCAAACTGGTTGGACGGTTGAAATTCCGTTACAGCTACGGTGAGAACGTTCTTCAACACTCGGTTGAAGTCGGGCTTGTGGCTGGAATGCTGGCGTCACAGATCGGTGCGAACCCACAGATCGCCAAGACAGCCGGGTTCCTTCACGATATCGGTAAGGCGTTGACTCACGAAGTAGATGGAGCGCACGCCGAAATCGGTGCGGATGTTGCCAAGCGATACGGTCAAAAAGAACGTGTCATTAAAGCGATCAGGGAACACCACGACCGAGAGATGACAACGGTCGAATCTTTCCTCGTTGCCGCTGCCGATGCGATTAGCGCAGCCCGCCCCGGGGCGAGGCACGATACGACAGAAAACTACATCCAGAGGCTCCAGGCACTCGAAGAGGTGGCGCGAGGGTTTGAGGGTGTGGAGAGTGTTTTTGCTATTCAGGCTGGTCGTGAGGTACGGGTATTAGTCGACCCAAAAAACGTCAATGATGTGACTGCGGCGACACTGGCACGAGACATCGTGGCAAAGATCGAGGAAACCCTAGCCTACCCGGGTCAGATCAAGGTAGTAGTTATCAGAGAGTCTCGATCTATCGAAGTTGCGCAGTAGAGGCACACGAACTGAATACGAGATACATGATATTAGAGGCCCGGCGACATGATTGTCGGGCCTCTTCGTTTACCGTCATCGTTACGACCTTGTCGAAGTGACCAACGATCAAAATTCGACGAACTTCGGCTTCGGGAGTTCACGTTCTTCCTTCCTGCCGAGATTTTGTTGCTGGGCTGCAAGGCATGAGTGGATCTTGCTGGATCCCTCCACTCCGCTTCGCTATTCTGTGGTCGGGAAGAGGGTTATTGGCGCTTGTTGCAGTCGTGATGATGAGATGATGCCGCGTACTCCACTTGAATTCGTACTCGACTTCCCGCATTGTTGAACGAGTGGGACGGGCGAACTGATGCCGGTGCTCCTAAATTAGAAAGTATTTCATGCGGATATTGATGATCGGTGATGTAGTAGGCAGCGGTGGACGAAAAGCCGTAACCAGCCTGCTGAAAGATCTGAAATCCGAGCTGAGTATCGACTTCGTCACTCTTCAGGGTGAAAACCTTGCGGCTGGTATCGGCCTGACAGTAGATACCGTTCAGGAGATGCTCGAAGCAGGAGCCGACGTAATCACCACGGGTAATCACGTGTGGGACAAGCGAGAGTTCGTTGAGCATCTTGACAATCCATTTCTGCCCGTCCTGCGGCCACTGAACTACCCTGCTGGTACTCCCGGTAGAGGCGCAACCGACGATTCAGGGCCAATTGCAGTAATCAACCTGATCGGGCGCGTGTGGGTTGGCGAGTTCGACTCTCCATTTGCAGTTGTTGATGATTTACTCGCTGGCGGCTTCGGACAGGGCAAGCCTATCGTTGTCGATTTCCATGCCGAGGCAACTTCCGAAAAAGCTGCCCTTGCGTGGCATCTCGATGGCAGGGTGGCCGCAGTTGTCGGTACTCACACCCATGTGCCGACTTCAGACTGTAAATTGCTGCCATGCGGGACGGGATTTGTCACCGATCTGGGCATGGTCGGGGCAGTCGATTCCATATTGGGAGTCGAGGTGGAGGGGTCTCTTTCACGGTTCCTCACCGGCTATCGCCAGAGGATGCAGCCTGTTCGCAAGGGCCTGATCAACTTTAACTCGGTGCTTATCGACATCGATTCCTCCGCAGGGATGGCAACTTCGGTCGAACGTGTAGATCGACAGATCGAAGTTTGAGCGACTCTACCTACCAGCAGGCCGAGGGTAGTCGCTATGACCACTCATCACCAGCGATCAAACCCGAATGGCCTGTAGAGGTCGATCTGCACATCCACACGACGGCGTCCGATGGCCTTCTAACTCCGCGCCAGCTGATAGATCAGATCGCAACCACATCGCTACGAATAATCGCGGTTACTGATCACGATTCAACAGATGGCTTGCACGAAACGATCAGAGCATCAGACTCACACTCGCAGCTCACGGTAATTCCCGGAATTGAACTCGGAACCGCCACTAATGATTCAGAGCTACACCTGCTCGGATATTTCATAGACGCGGGCAACGTTGAATTGCAGGCGAAACTAGAGCAGTTCAGAAAGGAACGGGTCGATGTCGCCCGTGCGATGGTCGACAGGCTCGAAGAGATAAAGAGACCTGTTTCGTGGGAGCGGGTGGTAGAAATGGCAGGCGGCTCGGTAGGCCGACCCCACATTGCGCGAGCCATGGTCGAGGCTGGTCACGTAAAAACGGTTGCCGAGGCGTTTGATCGGTTCATCGGTGAAACAGGTATCGCTCGGGTTTCGAGACCTAAGCTGCACCCGGTAGAGGCACTCGAAATGATCCACCGTGCCGGTGGCGCTGGTGTAATTGCCCACCCAAGAACGGTGAACAAGCTCGACAGTCTCGTGAAGCAACTCGTCGATGCGGGTCTGGTGGGCATCGAGGTCTACGCTGAAAAATACACCAGCGATAGGCGAGACTCCTATCTCGACATCGCCACTCGGTACGATCTGGTGCCATGTGGTGGGAGTGATTACCACGCGCTCGGGGCTGAGAACGAGACAATTCCCGGCACGAACGGGCCACCACCCGATACCGCTTCGAATTTGCTTAAACGCGCCAGAAAGATGCACGGTGAAAGCGTCGGTAGTGTTCCTGAAGGAATGGCGTAGCGGGCATGTTTCTCCTGATACCTTTCGGCATCATAATAAGTGCCTATCTCATTGGCTCGATCCCAACTTCTTATCTCGTTGGAAGGCTTGCGGGCGGCGGCGATATCAGGGAGCACGGATCGGGGAATATCGGAGCATCGAACCTTACTTCGCAGGTAGGTGCGAAGTGGGCGACTCCGGTCGTTGTATTTGATGTGCTCGTGAAGGGCACGCTACCGGTGTTCATAGTCTCAGAACGTGCTCTGGGATTGGGAATCGGGATGGAGGCAGCGGTGGCTATCGCCAGCATTATGGGTCACAACTGGTCGGTGTTTTCTGGATTTCATGGCGGTCGCGGGATGGCGACCACGCTGGGATCGACACAGGCGCTCAACTTACCATTATTGATCATTTACGGTTCGGTTCCGGCGCTTGGAGTTTTGTTTTCGCCATGGAAGGATTCAGCCGTTTGGTTTTCTGTCGCCGTGATATTGATGCCAGTATGGACGGTGCTCCTGAATTTGCCGATCGAGTTGGTGTGGTTCTCGGTTTCATTCGCAGTGCTAACCGCAGCGAAACGTATAACATCAAACTCATTACGAGACGCTAGCGGCGTGATTTCGACTCGTCTGATCTGGACCCGCCTCGTGTTCGATCGTGACATTGCCGATCGCGAACTCTGGATCCGACGACAACCAAAACTCTAATTAGCTCGTTTCCCCTGGATAATTTATCGGTATCTTGATTCGCCAATGACAAATGACACATACGACAGCACGTGCTTGCGGCACCCGGAAGTAGCTTCCAATTTACGTTGCGGGCGTTGTGGCGACCTGATCTGCCCTCACTGCATGGTGCAATCGCCTGTTGGAGCACGCTGCCCCGAGTGCTCCAATATCGGTCAAGCTCCGATATTCCGGGCAACGACGGTTGAACTAACGAAGACGATTGCCCTCTCCGCCTTTGGAGCGATCGGATTCGGTGCCGCATTTGCGCTTTTGGTTTGGGTGCTCTGGAATCTACCGTTCGACTTAAGGATTAGAATTGTTGCGATCGCGATGGTTATCGGTTTAGCGGGCATACCAATAGGCGAGTATGTGCGCCGAGCCGGCAAGTACAAGCTCGATACCAGGTTGAGGATCGTGGCCGCTCTGACAGTGCTGGGCGCGTGGATTGTTGGACCGGTTATCGGGAACTTCCTGAATCTTCAGATAGAGCTGTTCACGAACATCATTGCAGTGATCGGACTGGGCATCGGCGTCTACATCGCGATGAATCGCGTCAGACCTTAGAAATCATCTGCATACGGGTTACTTTTGGCCCTTGCGCAGCGCTCGACCCGACCTCGTTCCGACGTACCTGCCATCTCGCACGGTGATCTGCCCGTTCACGATAACGTGTGGCATTCCGGTGGGTCCAACACGAGGATTCTCGTAGGTTGCACCATCGATTACTGTGTCGGGATCAAACATAACCAGATCGGCGTAGTAGCCATTTTTCACCAGACCTCGATTTTCGATACCGAATTTCTCGGCCGGCATCTGAGTCATCTTGTGGATGGCGTTTTCGAGTGATATCACGCCTTCTTCCCGGACGTACTTACCCAGTACACGCGGATAGGTACCCCATGCACGTGGGTGCGGCTTGGAACCTCTGTCGAGTCCGTCAGTGCCGATCATCGTCGACCAGTGAGCCATGACCATTCTAACGTCGCCTTCGTCCATACCGAACGCAGCAACAACAATTGAGTCGGAATAGTCATTAATAAGTTTGTTTGCGGCTTCTTCACCAGGAAGATCGAACTCGTCGACGAAGCTCTGAAGCGTACGACCCTCGAAATCAGGTTCGCCGGGTACCGAGCAGAGCAACACTTCAGACGGCTCTGATTTGCCCATCGGGCCACCATCTCCGGACGCGAATGTCCCGTTCTGGACCAAGGCGAAAAGCGCCGTACTACGTGCAGTATATGGGTACTGGTCGGCGGCCACCTCACGTCCCTGTGCCACTGCGTTCTCGATCATCTCAAGTGACTCGACGACCTGCCCCCAGTTGGCTTTACCGACCGTTTTGTGGTGGGATATCTCGACACCGCAACCGCTCACCTCGCCAATGTGAAGCGTTTCTTTTACAGAATCCAATAGCTTTGTGCCCTCGTCACGCATGTGGGACACGTAGAGCCCGCCGTGTTTGCCCGAGATCCCTGCCAGTGCTGCAATTTCTTCCGTGTTTGCGTAGCGACCCGGCTCGTAGACCAACCCGGTCGATAATCCAACCGCACCGGCCTGCATGCCCTCCTCGACATAGGCGAGCATGTCGGTCATTTCAGTACCTGTAGGTGATCGATCTGCAATACCACCCATCGCCTGCTTACGCAGCGTGTGATGACCGATAAGTGCGGCTACGTTCAATGCGGGCGATGTTTTGTCGACTTGTTCGAAATAGCCAGCGTACCCGGACCAATCTGGCAACACTTCACTTGGTTCGTTGATCACCTGCATCTGTGCCTTACCGGCATCGCGCACTCCTGCGCCAGATCCGCAGTTTCCTACAATGACGGTGGTAATGCCTTGCAGGATGTTGTGCCTGACCTCTGGTTCGATCAGTACATGAAAATCGTCGTGCGAGTGGACATCGATAAACCCCGGTGAGAGCACGAGACCCGCGGCGTTGAGGGTTTCTGCCGACTCGGCTTCGATGCTGGGTGCAATCTCGACGATTCTGTCGCCTTCGATCCCGACGTCCATCGAAACGCCTTCAGCGCATGTCCCATCGATAACGGTTGCACCTTTGATTACGAGATCAAGAATGATTCTCATCCTGAATTTGAATTGTCGAAGAGCGGGTCGCTACTTAGCGTTTGAGTTGTTATACCCGTGACTGGTGCTCAAAACAATTCGATTCGATCTAGTAACGCTCGTGTTTTCAAGCTACCTTCTCGGAAACAAAGCTATTTCACACGCAGCACAACGGATTACATGATGCCAACACCTACGAAAATTGAACGAGTGGAAACCATGCTCTGGAGTCGGTGGCTGCTCATTCGTATCTACTGCGAGGATGGCACTATCGGTATCGGCGAGGGCGGTGTGCACGGGTGGCAGCGCCCGACGAAGACGATGGTCGACACGATGGCGGAGTACTTGGTCGGGCAGGATCCGAGCCTGATCGAGCATCACTACCAGTGGTTGTACCGCACGTCGCATTTCATGGGATCAGTGGTTCAAGGTGCACTCTCTGCGATCGATATTGCGTTGTGGGACATCAAGGGCAAGCGGTTGGGTGTTCCGATCTACGATCTGATGGGCGGCAAGACGAGGGACAAGGTGCGCTGCTACATGCATGTGGGCGGCGAAACCAAGGATGAACTTGTTGCCAGTGCGAAGGCTGCAGTTGCCGAAGGATTTACTGCCGTCAGGTTCACACCGTTTGCCCCTGATTACTACCTTCACAAGTCGTACAGTGCCTGGGCAGACGAGGCAGTTGATCGAGTCGGGGCGGTGAAGGAATCGGTCGGTGGTGATGCGGATATCTGTGTGGAAATTCACCGGCAGATGTCGCCTGCCGAAAGCATCTGGCTGGGGCGACGGCTCGAGCAGTTCAATCCTTTTTTCTACGAAGACCCAATGCTTCCCGATAGTCCGACAGTGATGGGCGAAGTCGCTGCTCAGTGCAATATTCCTATCGCCACGGGTGAAAGATTTACTACGATATTCGAGTACGAACAGCTTCTTGAGGTGAACGCAGCGTCCTACGTTCGCCCAGACCTCTGCTTGTGCGGCGGTCTTTCAGGATGTAAGAAGGTTGCCGCAATGGCAGAGGCGAAGCATGTTAGGGTCATTCCGCACAACCCGCTTTCGCCGGTTAGCACGGCGGCATGTGTACAGCTCGATGCGAGCATCCCAAACTTTGCACTTCAGGAGTACACGGGTGAGTCGGAGCCGCCAAAAAGCGATCTTCTGGTGACGCCGCTGACGCTGAACGATGGCTACCTGATCGTGCCGGACAGACCGGGCCTTGGGATCGAACTTAACGAAACGGCGCTATCGGGCCCGGAAACCCCAAAGATTCTCGACACACCTCTCGGGTTCGACGGGAGTGTTCAGGATCGCTGATAGTGGGTTTACTTTGGGAAGTTGTCGTCCAGTGAGCTAAATGCGCGCTTTTACGAAGCGCCAGATGGCCTCGGGCATCATTCTGCCAAGTTGGGTTGTTGCGTACAATGAAGCAGCAACTGTGCCGTCCGGTCGTATTACAAATTCGCAGGGTTGAATGACTTTTCCGCCCCTGCGCTCTCCAATCCATGCACCTAGCTTTTCGGCGTTTTCGATGGCGACACTGTGAGCAATTGGGAAGGACAGGTCGTGGTCACTCTGGGTTTGAGTCGTGTCCGTATCGCCGTCGGTATTGCCGGCGATGATCTTGATGCCTAACTCATCAAGCTTCTCAAACCACTCTTCTGTAACGGCTAACTGCCTAGTGCAGTACGGTCACCAGCCACCTCGATAGAAAAGTACGTAGGCCCAGCTTCCCGCTATGTCTTTGGGCAAAGAAATTGTTCCGCCTCCAGCTACTGACAGTTCAATATCTGGAAACTGATCGTCCACCAAAAGCATAGCCATAGAATATTTCCCTTATCACTGGTTCGAACGAATCGTTCGGCTAAGGCACGGAACTATACCGGAGCGATGCAATTTTTATGGGTGATTACTCAGGCAAACGGGCTGGGGTGGATCTAATACAGGATCAGATGCCCGTCTACTCTGCCCGGCCGAAATCGTCTTCTACTCGGACTATGTCGTCTTCACCGAGATAGTCTCCTGTTTGGACTTCGATGATTTCCAGAGGTTCGACTGAAGAGATGTTCTCGATTCGGTGGTGAACGTTGCGGGCAACGAACATCGACTGCCCCCGTCCGAGCGTGTGTTCTTCATCGCCAACGGTGACCTTCGCAGTCCCGCGGGCGATAACCCATGTTTCGTCACGGTGGCGGTGCCACTGAAGTGAGAGTCGAGATTCAGCGTTTACCGTGAGTCGTTTCGTCTGGAATCCAGGCCCACTCGTCAGAATTTCGTAAGAACCCCATGGGCGCGTTTCGCGCTTTTTCTTAGTGGTGGCTTCGAATGTAACTTCTGATCGGGCTTGAGGACTATCTGGCACTGAATCTCCCCTGCGAACACATTCACTTCTTTTCAAAAGGACGATATTGAGATTCTATTGCCTGCCCAACGATAGGTCACGACGTTTCGGGTCGAGCTGACGACAATCAGACCAACGTCTCCGTCGGAGAAAGGATGATTCGCTTGTTCGCTCCGTAGAGGTGGGCCTCGCCTACGACAGGATCGACGACTATTCCCTTTGGTTCAAACTTGTAGTGCTGGGTGATTCGAACCGCTGCGTAGTTCTTCGGGTGAATGGTCATCCGGAGCGATTTCTCATCTTTCTGGGCGAGAATCCAATCGGCTACTGCCTTGGTGGCCTCTTTTATATAGTCTGGTTCTCAAAGCTTTCGTTTACCGAAAACGCCATACCAACATCGCCGGCAGAGTCCGACGGACCGCTCACGCCGACTGATCCAAGAACTTCTCTCGTCTTCTTCTCGAAGAAAAGCCAGCCCCACCATGCAACATCACCCCGGCTGATAACGCAGGCGCTGCACAATTGCGGGAAGGAAGTCGTCCATTATGGGCAGGATCTGAAACGGGTTTGGGAGCCTGAGACGTGACTCGTTTAGTAAAGCAGCCGAATCGCGATCGATCATTCCCTGAGCAATCTCAATGGTGAGAGGCGTGACGAGGGTTCGATCAGTCTCGTGTTGCTGATGTAGAAGCATGCTCATACGCCGAGATTAGCCCTGCGCACGGTTGCGCGCGAGCGGGATTGCCGTACCCTTCCGGTGCCTAGTGACACCCACACTCTCAGCAATTACCAACTGCAGGTACAGATACTCGATGCAAGACCGTAAACCAAATATCCTATTCATCCTCACCGATCAGCAGCGTCGAGACTCGATGTGTGCCTACGGCAACAACTGGATAAAAACGCCTAATCTCGACAAGCTGGCCGACAAGAGCTTTGTTTTCGAGAACGCTTATGTGACTCAGCCCGTTTGCACTCCCGCTCGTGCGTCGATCATGACGGGTTTGTACCCGTACGCAACCGGTCTTCAGCGCAACAATATTCCGCTTTCTCGTGACACTCCGACGATTGGGGACATGATTTCCGACGATTATTACAACGCTCATATGGGCAAGTGGCATTTGGGTGACGATATGACTGCTCAGCACGGATTCGATACGTGGGAGGCGGTTGAAGATTTCCAGCGAATGCGGATTACC
Source organism: uncultured Dehalococcoidales bacterium (assembly GCA_964435915.1). Lineage (GTDB taxonomy): Bacteria > Chloroflexota > Dehalococcoidia > Lucifugimonadales > Lucifugimonadaceae > Lucifugimonas. Next base: position 558 of record CAYTAO010000039.1, on the reverse strand, counting down.
CGCAAGGAGTATCGATACCAGGAAGCGCCGTACAACCAGTGGCTGCGGGATCACGGTGTGGAACCGCCTTCGATGAAGATTTCTTACGAAGGCTGGGTTGGGGTTGCCGAACTTACTGAAGAACAGACGCAGGCCGGGTTCTTAGGCCATACAGCTTCAAAGTTCATTCGGGACTACCCGGAAGGCAACCACGCCGATCAGCCATGGCTGCTGTTTGTCAACTTCTTCGAGCCGCACCCACCGTATACGGGACCGTTGAACGACCTGTACGACCCCAGTGAGATCGAAGTGGGGGCGGGATTCAGAAAACGGCCTGATACGGGTTCGCTGGTCAATCGGTTGCGATCAGATTTTTATATGGGCGGAGGGAACAATCCGCTTGGTGAGGCCGGTGGCGATCTTCACGATACGACTACCGAAGAGGGATTCAGGAAACTGCGTGCTCAGTACTTCGCAAACGTAACCCTGGTTGATAATCAGCTTGGGGTGATTTTCGATGCACTGGATCAGAGTGGCCAGGCCGATAACACCTACATTTTCTTCAGCGCCGACCACGGC
>CAYTAO010000038.1:11383-22231 GCA_964435915.1 uncultured Dehalococcoidales bacterium | reverse complement strand
GATTTGAACCCACGACCTACTGATTACAAATCAGTTGCGCTAGCCACTGCGCCACAAGGGCCTCGACAGTTGAAAACAACCCCTATTAACAGTACAAACGAACACGATCAAAGGTCAATACATATAAATACCAGCTTGGTGAGAGGCCTAACGCTCTCCTACCTCTCTCCTTCGGGAGGGTAGATTGCAGCTAGCGCTGCTGATGTTGAATGTCGAAAATATCAACACCGCAATCATAGGCACCTGCAGGGCTGAGGATCTGAAATTATCCAACCCGTAAATCGACGACGAAACGCGCTCAAACTCGTTCGCTCCCCTCAAATGACGCATGAAATATCCCTCTGATGCGAATTCAGTCCAGCCGCGCGGATACCACCCGATTCACAAGCGCTGGAAGCGTAAACATCCCCGATCTATCGGGAGGGATTTCACGGTATGAAAAGCGTTCTCGGAAGTGTTCACTCGGTAAAAGAAAAAAGAGAGCTTCCGAAAGACATGACTTGTCCTCTTTATTTCAAACAATAGGAAGAAAATGAATTCCGACAAACATAAAAATCACGTACAACGTCGCGAATTAAACGAATATGAACCGCAAAGCAAGCCGCGTTTTAATCAATTAAATTTACCCGGAGCTTAAGGTAGAACCATCCCCGGCTTTGTCTACTTACGGTGGGGGTTGCAGAGATAAAGCTGCCCTCCCGACGACACCTAAGCCACAACGCGACCCGAAGCTACACCACCGAGACTCAGCCAATCCAATTCGACGTCTCAGCAAACGGGCCTAAGACCCCCACGGCGAACCGCGCATCGTCGCCTCGTTCACTACAATCCTCATGACCTCTGCGATCGGCAACCCCGTCTCAAGCCCAATCTTCTTGCACGCCTCGTACTCCGGTGCCGCCTGCGCAATCGTGTCGCCAATCCGCTTCAGCTTCACCGAAACTACCCCCAGCGAAGTATCTACATTCACGATCTGACGTTCAGCCTCGTAACGATGCACCGAACGACGACGCACACCTAGCGTCGACGTCTCCTTTAAGATCACCTCCGCAGCAGCATCCACCAGATCCTGACCCACCAGCACCGACAGCATCGTCGCCGGCCGGTTCTTCTTCATCTGAATAGGCGTAAACCAAACGTCGAGCGCCCCTAGCTCCATCAACCGCTCGTGAACATAGCCAAGTACCTCGCCAGTCGAATCATCAATATTCGTCTCAAGCTCCATCACCTCAGGACGACGTCGACCGGACCCGCCACGACCCCATCGAGAACGACCCTCACCTATCCACAGCCCGACCACGTTCGCGTAACCCTCAGGGTCGCGCTGCCCCGCGCCATACCCAATCCGCTCTGCGTTAAATTCAACCGGCATGAACTCGGCCAGCGTCGCAACAATCGCCGCACCCGTCGGAGTCACAGACTCGCCAATCGGCTGCCTACCGCTCGCCCGCACGGGTGCCCCCGTGCGTAGAAAAATTTCAGCCGTCGCTATCGAAGTAGCCCCCATCGCACCGTGACTGCTCGACGACGAACCGGTCCCAACCGGAAAAGCCGAAGCGTGAATCTTGTCGACGCCGAGCAACCGTAAGCCGATAACCGTAGAAGAAATATCAACAAGAGTGTCGACCGTCCCGAGCTCGTGCAAATGCGTTGATCCCGCATCCCCACCATGCGCCGCCGCCTCGGCCTCGGCAAGCGCGTCGAATATACGCTTGATTGCCCGTTTGTCGGAATCTTCTAAAGTCGAATTCTCAATCGATGAGTAGAAATCATCCCACGTCCGCTTCCGCTCGCCGTCCTCATCCAACACCACATCGACCAACATCGCCTCAAGCCCACCCCGGTTCACAAGCGATTTCTCAAGCCGATATCCACGGTCCGGAAACTTGTCCAACTCAGCCTGAAGCTCGTCCAGATCAAGCCCAACAGCCACCATAGCGCCCAGCAGCATGTCGCCACTAACGCCACCAATCATGTCGATAAAAGCAGTTACGTCAGACAGGGGATTTCTCCAAATCATGCCAAATGAGATAACAGGAACCGAATGTCGAGATTAGGGTAATGAGCATCCTCACCACTGTCATCCTGAATTCATTTTCAAGATCTTCCTGGCCCCTTGCCCATTCTCCCTGCGGAGAAGTTTAGGTCGAGTAAGAAATCGCCAAATGCCAACAAGCTTTCGATCGGGCAAACAGCGTACTAGTGCTCAGTAAACGTCGCACGCGACCCCAACGCCGCATTCAGTCCACCCGACTTAAACCCGTTCAGCTCAAGCTCCATCGACTCGTACCCCGCGCCAAGCACAATCTCCGAAGCCTCCGCCCGAACCTCTTCGAACCGATCGAATTCATCCAGTGGAATCTCGATCCGCCCAACATCATCATAATGACGCACGCGAACCACCGGGAACCCAAGCTCTCGCAAACCCTTCTCAGCCTTGCCGATCATCCCGAGCGCCTCAACCGAAACCATCGTCCCATACGGAATGCGAGAAGAAAGACACGGCTGCGCAGGCTTATCCCACGTCGGCAAGTCCATCAGCTTAGAAAGATCCCGAATATCCTGCTTATTCATCCCGGCTTCAACCAAAGGAGAAACGACTTCGAAATTCTTCGCAGCCTCCATACCCGGACGATAATCCCCCAGATCATCGGTGTTCGCGCCGTTAGCAACCTTCGTAATACCCTCGTCCCCAGCCACCTGGTCGAGATGCGTATACAACTCTGTCTTGCAGAAGAAACATCGACGTCCGTCGTTCGCCAGATACCGAGGATCGTTGATCTCGTCGGTATCGACAACCAAATGCCGCCAACCATGCTTCAAAGCCAAAGCTGAAGCAGCCTCAAGCTCCTCGGGAGCAACACTAGGCGAACGAGATGTCACGGCAAGACTCTTCTCGCCAATAACCTCGTGCGCAACACCCACAAGAAACGTCGAATCAACCCCACCCGAATATGCCACGATCAACGAATCATAACTCGCGATCAGCGATCGCAGCTTCCGATCTTTTTCAGCCAACGACAACTCATCCAAAGGTATCACCTCTGGCTGATTGATCACAAATATTTTCGGATCAGACTTGTTCACAATTCGGTTCGCCCACTAAATTCTCGTGTCCATATTGTCATTCTGAACTTAATTCAGAATCGTGATCAATTGACGCAAGCTCTTCAATCCAGTCAATAACGACCAACCGCATCATCCTGAGCCCCGTCGAAGGGCCACGCCTTGCCAAGGGAACGGATCATAAATCTTCTACATAGATGAACGAACTTCCGTCACGCTCCCCTTATCAGACGCCCCGTCCGGACCCTGCAATGCGAATCTTACAGCCTCAGCGATGTTCATAGGTCGAACTACCTTCACAGATCTGATGTTTCCGGTATCGCTAACCGCCTCTGGAATCATGCAATTCGCAAAACCAAGCCGACCCGCCTCCGAAACTCGACGATCAGCACTCGGAATCGAACGCAGCTCCCCCGAAAGCCCAATTTCTCCGGCAACTGCGACCGTATAGTCAACTGGCCTATCCATCATCGACGAAGCAATCGCCAGCGCAATCGCCAGATCCGCAGCCGGCTCCTTGATATCCAGACCACCCGTAACGCTAATCACCAGATCGTGATTCGAAACCGGCAACCGCATGTGCTTCGCCAGCACCGCTGTAATCAAGTGAACCCGCGACATCTCAACCCCATTCGCAACCCTGCGAGGGGAAGCCAAAGAAGAAGGAGTAGCAAGCGCCTGAACCTCAACTGCCAGTGACCGAGTCCCTTCAACAACCAGCGCCACCGCCGAACCCGAAACATCTTTCGCCCGCTGCCGAATAAACACTTGAGAAGGATCGGATATTCCCGCCAGTCCCTCTTCCCGCATCTTAAACACACCGATCTCGTCCGTTGGACCAAACCGGTTCTTCACCCCGTGCAGCATCCGAAACATCCCACCCGACTCGCCCGTCATCTGCAACACAGCGTCAACCTGGTGCTCAAGCACCCGAGGCCCCGCAATATTCCCGTCCTTGGTCACATGTCCGCTGAGAACCAGCGCTGTGTGCGCAGCCCGCGCAACCGCCGACAAAAATGCCGCACACTCACGAATTTGAGAAACCGTCCCCGCAGGAGAATCAAGATCTGGATGAGTAGCCGTCTGAACTGAATCGACAATCACGACGGTCGGCTTTATCCGAGTAATATGGTCGGCGATATCAAGCACATCGCCAGTCCCCATCATGAATACTCCCTCACCCTTGGCGCCCAATCTCGAAGCTCGAATCCGAATCTGCCCCAACGCCTCTTCACCCGTGGCATACAGAACCTTACGACCCGCCTCCGCGATCGCCACAGCAGCCTGTAATAGAAGCGTCGACTTCCCAATTCCCGGGTCGCCCGCAAGCAAAGTAGTCGACCCGGCAACAAATCCACCACCCAGAACCCGATCCATCTCCTCCAGACCCGTAGCCATATGAGCAGTCGCATCCACCGGAATCTCATTCAATTCAATAGATGTGTTGTCCTCCCTCCCTCGCAGGGAGGGAGGGAGGGAGGATAGGTTGCCGCTGCGACCAAGTCGTCCGACGGTGCTAGGAACCTGACGAGAAACTCGCACAACCCGCTCCTCAACCGTGTTCCACTCACCACACTGCGAACACTTCCCAACCCACTTCGCGGTAACGCGTCCACACCCACTACATTCAAATTGTATCTTCGAAGAACTCTTTTCCATATCACCCACGAGTATGCCGTTTCATACCTCAATCGCCAAGACCGGAGGTCGCATCCGACTGCTTACTAGCTTGTCAATCGCCAGTGTCTTCGCATTGGTCAGTCTTCAGCGAGTTAACCAACGCCAGGCGAGTTATCCTTGGCACATCGATTTTGAAAAGCGTTTGCTCGTCTTTTCGAACTTTGTTGAACCCCATGTCGCCCATATCCGCACGGAGCAACTTGCCGGAATGGGATATATCAGACACGAAGTCGTACAACCGGTTTACAAACTGGCCTAAAGACGCCCCTCCGTCAACAATCAGAAATTCTTTGGAATTGCTGCTCAAATAATATTTTGGACCTCGGCACTCGATCCAATATTCAAGAGCTTCTGGGAGCCCACAAGTTAACATGTCGGTGAATTTTCTCGACAGATCGAGCAAGCGTTTCTATGACCGCTACTACCATAACGAATGACAGGCTCGGAACCGTAGTCCTGAGTTCGAGACTCTACACCCATAGATGAGTAGCCGCATACAATGCCTCTTTGTTGTCCTTCTCTAGGCAAAAATATTTGTCAAGAAGATCGGCTAAGCCTTCCGGGAATTTTATTTAGCGCACTTCAGAAACGAGCCATGATTCCTGCAGTCTCCTGGTCCGTAATCTTGGAGAAACCGTGGCAGCGGTAATTTTTCAGGTCCTGAAAAATATCTCCGTTCTCAGTAATGTATGGGCTCAACCTTCCCCAGCGGCCTACCAAAACGGCGCCACCAGTTTTTTCGCGTATCAGCCCAGTAATATTTGCTACCCAAAATTGAAGGTGCGCCAATTTCTCGAGTCCGGCTCGGTTTGAACCAGTATTGAGCATTGTCTTAAGTGAAAAACGTGAATCCTGACAGCGTCGTGAGAAGGTTGGGTAGCTCTTTCACCACTGCAGATTTGCGGCTCATCGTGACGCTCTGCCGGTACGCTTGAATCCAATCGCTAGTAGCTTGGAACTGAGCTGTTAGCACAGCATCTCGACTTCGCTCCCACTGATCGCGATGCCATATGTCGGAATCGCGATCGGAATAGATATCAGAATCAAATAACAATTTCAGAAAAAAGGGATGATCTCCGATCGGATACGGAGGCCCCAAGGCATCCAAAGGTGGAACGGTAAGTTAGGATAAATCTCTGTAACTGGATGATCTCAATAGACGACTTTTGGAAAGCAGCGGGATTTTTCAATTTGATCAGGCATCAAACGAGTCTCCACCGTCGCATACCTTAGATTCATCTGTCCTTTCAAAGTCACAAAACATGCCAACACCCCTCCAAACCATCGCCAACTCCGTCGGAGCCCTCCTAAAAGAGAGAGGCGAAACGGTATCAATCGCCGAATCATCAACCGGAGGCCTCATCTCAGCGGCCCTCCTCGCCGTATCTGGAGCATCCGCTTACTTCGTCGGCGGATCAGTCGTCTACACAGCACCCGCACGCGACCTCTATCTCGGCATCGATCTCGACAATCACCCCGGAATGCGATCTGCCAGCGAGACCTACGCCCTCCTACTCGCCAAAACCAGCCGCGAAAAACTCGAAACCGTTTGGGGATTATCCGAAACCGGGGCCGCCGGACCCACCGGCAACCGTTACGGCAATGATGCCGGCCACACCTGCATCGCAATTTCATCAGCAACCGAGGAATCCGTCCAAACTCTCGAAACCGGCATCAGCGACCGCAAAGCCAACATGCAGACCTTCGCCGAAAAAGCCCTACAACTCTTCGAGAGATATCTGCGTAACACCTGACGCTATCAACCTGAATTCATTTCAGGATCCCTACCAACACACCTGCCACACTCCAATCAAATCACTATCGGGCGCTGGCTATGGAAATCAATGCCTTTTCATGGAAAAAGTGGGCGCACGCTCTCAAATAATCGAGTAACCGCTCCCTATATCAATTCCAGCCCAGATCCCGTACCACCCTCCGACAACAATGCTCGAACCACGAGTCACCAGTAATTCCTTAATTCTGGCACCCGGCCATCTCCAACCAAAAGGGGGAGAGCCTGAGCTCTCCCCCTTTTTATTTAATTCTGTTTCGTCCAGAAGCTTCACCGAAAAAAATCGGCTAAATCGATCAAACGCTGGCTACCGCCTCTTTATCATCTGCATCAGAAGCTTTGGGCTTTCGAGCCTTCCGTTTCTTCTTAGGCACCTGCATCGTAATCGCACCATTCACGACATCCAGTTCAATGGTTTCACCCGCACCGAACTCCCCACCGAGCAACTTCTCGGAGAGCTGATCCTCGATCTCATCCTGAATCAGTCTACGCAACGGCCTCGCACCCATCTTCGGGTCGAAACCATGCCCCGCAAGGAACTCCCGAGTCGCATCGGTAATCTGCATCACCAAACCATGCTCAAGAACACGGCCCTCGACTTCTTTCATCATGATGTCCACGATTTCAAGAATGTGCTCCTTCGCCAGCGGACGGAACACTACCGTGGAATCGATACGGTTCAGGAACTCCGGCTTGAATCCATTGAGAGGATCCTTCACCGCTTCCAGGACACGGTCCTTTACACGCTCGTAATCCAGTGCCTCGCCTTCTTGCTTACCAAGACCAAAGCCAAGACCAGAACTACTCTGAATCAAACTCGAACCAAGGTTCGAAGTCATCACAATAACAGTGTTCTTGAAGTCCACCTTCCGACCCTTAGAGTCGGTCAGGTGCCCATCTTCAAATACCTGTAGCAAAATGTTGAACACATCGGGGTGAGCCTTCTCGATTTCATCAAGCAAAATCACCGAATATGAACGACGGCGAACAGATTCAGTCAGCTGACCACCCTCATCAAATCCAATATAACCAGGAGGCGCACCAACGAGTCGAGAGACACTGTGCTTCTCCATGAATTCACTCATATCGAGACGAATCATGGCATCCTCTTCACCGAAGAGGTACTCAGCAAGCTTCTTCACACTGTGCGTCTTACCAACGCCCGTGGGGCCTAAGAACAAGAATGCACCAATCGGGCGCTTCGGATCCTTCAAACCAGCACGCGAACGACGAACCGCCTTCGAAATAACGGACAAAGCCTCGTCCTGACCAACAACGTTCAGACGCAGTGCGTCCTCCATCTTAATCAGACGCTCTTTCTCTTCAACATCCAACCGCATGACCGGAATCCGAGTCCACATTGCGACGACCTCGGCAATATCATCCGATGTCACCTTCGCATCACCCGCGGTCGGGTTTTCTTTCTTCCACTCAGCGTCAAGCTGTTCGATCTTAGTCACCAGCTTAAGTTCACGGTCACGTAGCTCAGCAGCAGTTTCGTACTTCTGAGCCGAAATAACCTCGTCCTTCTCGTGACGAACCGACTCGAGCTCCTTCTGAGCCTCACGAAGCTCCTTTGGAACTGTCGAGTGCTTGATACGCACACGTGAAGCAGCCTCGTCGATCAAATCAATCGCCTTATCAGGCAACTGCCTGTCAGCAATGTAACGGTCGGCAAGCGTCGCAGCAGTCTCCAGAGCCTCATCGAGGATCTCAAGATCGTGGTGCTTCTCGTACATGTGCTTCACGCCACGCAGAATCTCCACTGTCGTAATCGCGTCAGGAGCATCAACCACAACTGGCTGGAAACGACGTTCCAGAGCTGGGTCACGCTCAACGTACTTACGGTAGTCATCCTGCGTCGTGGCACCAACAACCTGCAGTTCACCTCGAGCCAACGAAGGCTTCAAAATATTCGCTGCATCAACCGCACCCTCGGCAGCACCGGCACCAACCATCGTGTGCATCTCATCGATGAACAACACGCAATTTCCGGCTGTCTTCAGTTCGGCGATTACCTTTTTAAGGCGTTCTTCAAATTCACCGCGGTACTTGGTTCCTGCAACCAATGCACCCATGTCGAGCGTAACAACACGCTTCCCTCGCAGCGTCTCAGGCACATCGCCATCAACAACCATGTGGGCAAGCTTTTCGACAATCGCAGTCTTACCAACTCCAGGCTCACCGATAAGAACGGGGTTATTCTTTGTACGGCGGCTCAGAATCTGGATAACACGCTGAATCTCAGTATCACGACCAACAACCGGGTCGAGATTGCCTTCAGATGCCCGCTTCGTCAGATCAACACCCAACTCGTCGAGAGTAGGAGTACGACCTGAGCGTGACGACGATTGCGATCCGGAACCGCTCGAAGGCGAACTTGAACTGTGGTTCTGGATAATTCGAGTCGTCTCTTCACGAAACTACTCAAGGCTCACACCAAGACTCTCAATCACACCCGCCGCCACACCCACGCCCTCACGCATCAGACCAAACAACAGAAGTACCGTACCGATGTAGCTCTGGTTCAGCCGACGAGCTTCGTCAACAGCCAGTTCGATGACCTTCTTAGCACGTGGGGTAAGACCAATATCACCGGGGATCGGACGTTTGCCACGGCCGATAATAAACTCGACCGCGGAACGAACTTTGACCAGCTCAACATTCAGATTCGAAAGGACCTGCGCAGCCACGCCCTCGGTTTCTCGTACGAGACCAAGCAACATGTGCTCGGTACCGATGTAGTTGTGGTTGAAGCGTTGTGCTTCTTCCTGCGCAAGTGAAAGAACCCTACGGGCTCTCTCAGAAAACTTTTCAAATCTGCTCGGCATATAGCTTCCTCTCTCAGGTAATTACAATCTGCAGCCCCTGAGTGCTATTCGTTATCTTCGAATATATCTCCGAAGTCTCCAACGTCTTCCGAAACCTCTGGCTCAGTTGCCACAACAACTTCTTCAGAACTGTCCAATGTCTGCTTCAAGCTCAAACCAAGACGACGTCGTTCTGGTTCTATCCTGATGATCTTCAACTCGAGTTCATCGCCCTCATTAACGACGTCCCTCGGGTGCTTAATCACCTCATGAGCAAGTTCGCTTATATGTATGAGTCCTTCTATACCGGGATCGATGCGAGCAAACGCACCAAAATTAGCAAGCTTCGTCACAGTTCCAGTTACCTTTTGTCCAACTGAGAATTTAGTCTCGATCTCATCCCACGGCTCTGGTTGCAGACGTCGCAAGCTCAACGCAATCTTCAGGTTTTCCCTGTCTACACGCAGAACGTATACATCAATCTCCGAACCAACAGTCACGATCTCGTCGGGGCTCTTTACTGGCTCCCACGAAAGCTCGGAAATGTGGATAAGACCATCGGCTCCACCAAGATCCACGAACGCACCGAAGTTCGAAATTCCGGCCACACGCCCCTTACGAATCTCACCTTCCGCAAGTTCTTGGACCAATCGCGTCTTCTGGATCTGCTTCCACGCCTGAAGCGCGGCTCGCTCCGAGAAGATAGCCCGGTTTCGGCGTCGGTTAAGTTCGATAATCTTGAACTGAACCTCCATGCCAATAAAACCTTCCTTTGGCGGCTCCCCGCCAGGCACATAAAGCTCTCGGGCCGGTCCAACCAGCTGCGAAAGCGGCACAAAGCCCTGGACACCCTCCGACTCAACAACAGCACCACCACGGTTTGAACCCGTGATAACACCGTTGCAAGTCTCATTGTTGTCCATGGCCTTCTCAAGCACACGCCATCCCTGTTCACCACGAGCACGGTCAATCGACAGAATCGACGAACCTTCAGAACCCTCGGGGTTCACCACGTAGGCAATAATCTCATCGCCTATTTTGAGCTCATCTGAGGTCTCGGATACAAGTGAACGCATCTCTTTGGTGGGAACGAAACCCTCCGACTTGTAGCCGATGTCAACCAGCATGCCCTCAGGCTTATGGCTCATCACCTTGCCATCAATTATCTCACCTCGACGTAGGATCTTCGAAGGAAGGTATTCGTCCAGAAGATCGGCCATCGTCAATTCGCTCTCAGGCTTCTCGGCAACTGCAACAGCAGTGTTGGCCTCTGCCTCATCAGGATCTTCTTCCGTTACGGCCTCTGTCGCTGCCTCTGCAGTCGGCTCAACAACCGCTACGGTTGCTTCTGCTATTGGGGATTCTTCGGGTGCTAAGTCCTCATTCACATTCTCTGAAACTTCTACCGCTGGAGTCGACTCTGCTACAGGTTCAGGAATTGCTCCGGTCGCCGATGTTGCTTCGCCCGAACTCACGGGCGGGTCGTTATTCTTTTCAACA
>CAYTAO010000038.1:0-11283 GCA_964435915.1 uncultured Dehalococcoidales bacterium | reverse complement strand
GGTCGCCGATGTTGCTTCGCCCGAACTCACGGGCGGGTCGTTATTCTTTTCAACAGGCTGATCCACTTTTATGGCCTCTGCCTGACTATCTGGGGTGTCTGCTGTCGCCAATACGAAATCCTCGTTCAAATGATCAACCAACTTCGTCTGAAATCGGATATTCCATTATATGAACTACGCGACATACCCGCAAAGTGAAATCCAATACAAAATTCTTGTTAGAAAGCCTGCATCTATACAAATTCGGGTTATCTCACGAAACCAACTTACTTAATAACGCCCTAAAACTCACTTGGGGCTGTCACATAAGAATCATGCACACACACCGGAGCAATCAAGTCTGACTAATGCCCAAACACCCAAAACCACGAATAATTAATCCGTACGCATTCCTCGAAACACAATCCAGATCCTCAAGATTCTTCAAATCTGAAACCGACATCACATCGTCAATCTCATTATCGTCTAAATGCAACTCTGACAGGTCGGTCAAATTGGCCACCGAGCTCACATCAACAATCATGTTGTCGCTCAGGTAAAGACGCGACAAACCAATCAATCCCATCATTGGAGAGATGTCGCTGATCTGGTTATCGAACAACTGCAATTCGATAAGCTTAGTAAGCGCGGCCACGGGGCCAATATCGACGATCACGTTGCCCCTCAGATTTATCGATACGAGGTTCGTTAATCCAGCAGCGGTGATATACCGCTGATTCGATTACCAGTAACCTGCAATTTCTTAAGCTGGTTCATGCTCGACAACGGTGATATGTCAGTAATCCGGTTATCGGTCAGCTGGTTGACCCACACATTGAAAGTTGTCAGGTGCATCGTGTACTCGAGCCCTGCAATATCGCTAATACCCTCTTCCGGGGCAGCAAACTCCGTCAGCCCGAAAATGTCCAAATCAGTTATGCCACTGGTCGACTTGTCCAGAGCCACCCGAACCTCCGACTGCAAACTCGGGTCCAGAATTACCACAACAACCGGAACTCTAATTAGTACCGGAGTAGAAGTGGATTCAGGAACGGGGAGCTCTGGGATGGTTTTCTCGACTACGCCTAGCTCGTCGGCAGAGCAGGCAAATAACACAGTCCCAACCAACAGGAGCATCAGAAACGCCACCCGACGCAACACGACGAGCAGTAAAACTCCCGGGAGTAGCTCAATAGAGCCCCTCCAACTAGGAAAACCACGGTACATCCACGACATTCACAAGTTACCGATGCGTGAACGTCACTCATTTACGCGATCATACCTCGCTCCGCACACCCGGATAGCCGCCGAATTTGCTTAACCGCGCTAAACTAAACTCCATGACAATTCCAAAGGTCTATATCGACGGCTCAGCTGGCACCACCGGACTCAGAATTCAGGACCGGCTATCGCCCCGCGAAGACATCGAACTCTCGATACTTCCATACGAAGACAGGCGTGACCCCAAAAAACGCCACGCTGAAATCGCCGCCGCCGATCTCGCTATCCTATGCCTCCCCGACGACGCAGCAATCGAAGCCGCTGCATGGGCAAAAAAAGAAAACACGAAAATAGTTGACGCCTCTACAGCACACCGTGTTAACGACGAATGGGCGTTCGGCCTACCCGAAATGACCCCGGATCAACGCGAGAAAATCTCCAACGCCCAGAACGTCTCAAATCCAGGGTGCTACCCAACCGGAATGATCCTCAGCATCCGCCCACTCGTCGAAAACAGACTTCTTGGTAAAGACGCGCCTATCACAATCCACGCACTCTCTGGCTACACTGGCGGCGGCAAAAAACTCATCGCCAAATGGGAAGGTGGGCAACCCGATCTAGAAAACCTGCCCTTCGAATCACCCTACGCACTCCACAACGCCCACAAGCACGTGCCCGAAATGACAAAGTACGCGGGACTCACCTACGAACCACAGTTCATGCCATCAGTCGGACCGTTCGCCACAGGGATGCGCCTCGAAATCCCACTGCACAAATCCATGCTGCCTGAAAACGTAACCGCAATCGAAATCTGGGAAGTTTTGAACGAGCGATACGCCAACGAACAGTTCGTTAAAATCCATGGAATCGAAGACGCCCTCGCATACTCAGACCCCGCATTCGACCCCCGCTCAACCAATGACACCAACCGCTGTGACATCTCAATAGTCCCCAACGTACTCGGCCACGCGTTAATAGTCATCCAGATAGACAACCTCGGCAAAGGCGCCTCAGGAGCTGCAGTACAAAACATGAACCTCATGCTAGGACTCCCCGAAGACGTCGGTCTATCTTCATGATCGATCCCCCTTCCTTCGGGAAGGAGTTAGGATCCAAGAGAGATGAGATTACAGCGGGTCCCAAGTGCAAATGAACTCCCGGACCTAAACGCCTAGCAGTCCAAACATTGGTCATCCTGAACTCAGGTTGAAGGGGAATGCCACACCGCGACAACCAAGCCTATAACATCAAGGCTAAACACCCACGCGGTCTCACGTAATCCAGCCGTATGCCGGGTGATTCCTCCCGCCACAGAAGGTATAAGTACTAACATCCTGAATCTACGACGACCGCGCCAGCAAGTATATGAGGCAACTGTCATGAAAATTGAACGAGTCGAATCCATCCTGTCCGGCAACGCCCACTATGTAAAAATCACAACCGACACCGGCATCACCGGCATTGGTCAGTCATCCTGCTGGGCATACCTCGAAGCCGTCGACAAAATCATCGAAAAATTCAACGGATACCTCATCGGAAAAGACCCCCTACAGATCGAACACCACTGGCAGTACCTCTATCGCATGGGCCCGTTTCGAGGCTCTGCGCTGACCGGCGCGGTCAGCGCAGTAGACATCGCACTCTGGGACATCAAAGGAAAGCACTTCCAGGCACCAGTCTGGGAGCTGCTCGGTGGTAAGGTCAGGGATCGAGTCAGACTCCACCTCCTCATGAAGGCCGTCATGCCACCAAACGGCTCGACCAAACAACCCGACATCCTCTGTTACAGCGCCAAAACCGCCGTCAAAGAAGGCTTCACCGCACTGAAGACCGACCCGCTGCCCGACGGCTTCGAATCAATGACTCTCCCACGACTCATCCACGACACCCGCGAAAACGTTGCAGCTATGCGAGAAGGCGCAGGTCTCGACTGCGACATCATCCTCGAAATCCACCGCAAACTAACGCCCATGAACGCCATCGCACTGGCCGAAACCCTCGTTGAATTTCGACCACTTTTCTACGAAGACCCCGTGCAGATCGACTCGATCACTTCACAGGGCGAAATCGCAAAACGGACAACGCTGCCTGTCGCAAACGGCGAACGAATTCACACAATCTGGGAATTCAGGGAGCTACTCGAACAGGGTGGCAGCCAGTACATTCGACCCGACCTCGGACTCGCCGGCGGCATCACTCATGTGAAAAAAATCGCCGCAATCGGCGAGTCCTACCACTCAGCGCTTGTCACCCACAACTTCCTTGGACCTGTCGTCACCGCAGCCTCGTGCGTCGTCGATACATCGATCCCAAACTTCCTGACCCAGGAATACACATTAGAAGACGAAGGCCCCGAGAACTCCATGTTCACTCGGGCGTGGCAGCGTGAAGGCGGTTACCTCAAGGTTCCCGATGCGGTTGGTATCGGAATCGAAGTCGACTACGACGCACTCGAAGCTGTATCGTGGGATCCAAGACCTCTTGGTTCCCCAATCAGGGTCGACGGATCAGTCGGCTTCGCGGTCTAATCCTGCCCCACAACACGTCGTTAACCACCACTCAAACGGCCAGCGGTTCTCGTCAACACCGAGTCTTACACAGTAAGTGCCTCGACATCGACATTGGCGGCCATTGATCAGATACCTAGTGAAAAAGAGCATGGTTGCCAATCACGGAAACAAATCGACCACCAAACGGGTGAATCTTTATCGCCTTACCACTTTTAGTTGTGCCGGTAGACACGACTATCAGCGACACGAGATCCACAAACTCCGGATCCTCAGTGAAACAATCCAGCACAACATGGTCAAGCTCGATATGCGAAGTCTGTAAACGAGGCACCCAATCGAGCGCTACCCAAATCGATGCGCCTCAATGCACCCAGACGTCGGTAATCGTCATCGAATTCGAAGACCGCAATATCATCAACGGCTTCCAATTCACTGAACCCAAGCGAATCGATCAAAAACTCACCTACGAGTTCTAAGACTACAACCAGCCCCGCACCATCAAAGCACCTGAAAACTACAAACCCTGGCAGGCACGCAACTTCACCTTCGATCCAGCTCCCAGACAGCACGATCGCAACGCCCAATCACACAGGCAACACAACCCCAGCCGGATCCTCACCCGCCATCAGCAACTTCGCATTCTGAACTGCGTTATCGATACTCTTCTCACGCGCCTCAACACTCAATCCCGCCCGGTGCGGCAGCAACACGACGTTATCCCGACCAATCAGAGCATTGCTTATCTCGATCGGCTCGATCTCAGTAACATCTAAACCAGCACCAGCAATCTGACCCGTATCAAGCGCTCGAATCAACGCCGCCTCGTCCACCACCGGCCCCCGACACGCATTCACCACAATCGCACTCGGCTTCATCATCGAGAACTCCCGATCTGACAGGATCTTCTCCGTCGAACGATCCAACGGCACATGCAAACTAATCACATCCGATGTCTCGATCAGCTCGTCGAAATCGACCTTCGTCGCACCAGCCACCGCCTCATACTCTACTGAATAACTGGCGATATCGACGTAAACAACCTCACATTCCCAACCCTGCAGCCGCTTCGCCACTCGGGAACCGATCTGACCCAGTCCGATAATCCCAACACGCTTGCCAGTTAACTCATGGAACCTGGCCCAGTCCGTGCCGAAACCCGCGGCGTAACTGCCCTTGTTATTCGTCTGATCCCACTGAACCATCAAGTGTCGGTATGTCGAAACCATCAGCACCACAGTCACCTCGGCAACCGCAACCGCATTGCCACCCATGTTGTTCGCAACACGTATGCCCATCTCCGACATGCCAACCTTCGGAATCGAATCAGTACCCGCACTCAACGTCTGGATCAACTTCAAGTTAGGAAATTTCTCCGCCGTTTCAACACTTCGAACCCCACCACCGCCAACAATCATTTGAGCATCGTGATGCGACTCGTCTATTGTTGCAACATCAGTCCCCTGTGGGTACGCAACAACTTCCATGTTGCTCCCCACAGCATCCCGGAACCTCTCGGCTTCCCAAGACTCTTGGTGTAAGAAAATCGCCTTGAACTTCGACATCGATAACTCAACTCTCCAAGATATGAAATAGCACAATTAACAAGACGAGCAGCATATCCCTCGACTCCGCCATAGTCGATGATTAATTCAGACTCGTTCCATACGAACAAATCAGGGTGCGCTGCACCAACGCACAACCCGCAAGAATCGTTTTCTAGACGTCCCGGGTGAATCGCTACTTCAAATTGATCACGGCCTGGGCAGCAGCAAGACGAGCAATCGGAATCCGGAATGGAGAGCACGAAACGTAGCTCAGACCAACCTCGTGGAAAAACTTGATCGAAGCCGGATCACCACCATGCTCACCACAGGCACCCAGACTAATGTCCTGCGCCTTGTAATCGAGGGCGTTCACAGCAAAGTCAATCAACCCACCAACCCCCGCCGTATCCAGCGTTTTGAACGGATTCTCCTCCAGTATCCCTTTCTCAAGGTACTTAGCCAGAAACATGTTCTCTGCATCGTCTCGAGAGAACCCAAGAGTCGTCTGCGTAAGATCGTTCGTCCCAAAACTGAAGAAATCCGACAATCCCGCAAAGTCGTCAATCGAAACACAGACCCTCGGAAGCTCAATCATCATCCCAATCTGAACATCAGTAACCGATCGCTCGCTCAAAACCCGCTCAACGTCCGCCCTGATCCTCTCCATCTCAGCCGGGAATCCAACCATCGGCAGCATGATCTGAACCTTTGGCCACAACCCCGTCGACACATGCGTTTCGACAGCTGCATCCGCAATAGCCTTCACCTGCATCTCGTAAATCTCCGGATATACCAATCCCAACCTGCAACCACGCATCCCAAGCATCGGGTTCACTTCACTCAACTCGTCTATCCGCCTGATCATCGCCAGCGAGTCCACCTCGGACCGATCCGGCAAGAACTCGTGCAAAGGTGGATCCAACAACCGGATGATCACTGGGTCCTGCCCCATCTCGTTGAATATTCCGAAGAAGTCCTCTGTCTGAATGGGCTGAAGCTCTGCCAGTGCATCTTCTCGGTCTTCAAGATTGGTCGCCAGTATCACCGCCTGCATCTTCGGCAAGCGATCCGCCCCGAAAAACATGTGCTCAGTGCGACACAATCCAATTCCCTCAGCACCCAACCGACGGGCGTTCTCCGCGTCAATAGGCGTATCAGCGTTAGCCAGCACCTTCAAACGACGAATCGAATCCGCCCACTCCAGCAACTGATCAAGCTCGGCACCCGCCGCCGCCGAAGTAAGCTCCGGCTCCCCAATAATCACGGCGCCTGACGTCCCATCGATCGTAATCAGCGTCCCCTCGCCGTACTCCACACCCGCAATCGTAATAGCCCGCGCCTCCAGATCAACCTCCAGCGCATGGCAGCCTGTAATACACGGCTTACCCATCCCACGGGCCACAACCGCAGCGTGGGAAGTCAAACCGCCCTTGGCAGTAAGAATCCCATCGGCCGCAATAAACCCGTGAATATCGTCCGGCGAAGTCTCTGGGCGAACAAGAATCACATGCTCACCCCTCGTAGCCCGGCTCTCAGCAGTATCTGCATCCAGAACCACAAATCCCACCGCCGCACCAGGAGAAGCGTTCAAACCCCGCGCCACAACATCCATCCCGTGATTCTCAGGCAACTGGGGTGATAGAAGCTGCGAAAGATCTGAGGGCTCAACCCTCACTATCGCCTCCTCCCTCGAAAGGAAACCCTCCTCAACAAGATCAACCGCTATCTTCACTGCAGCCTGCGCAGTTCGCTTACCGTTTCGAGTCTGAAGAATAAACAGCTCACCTCGCTCGATAGTGAACTCAATATCCTGCATATCCCGGTTGTACCTCTCAAGTGTTTCAGCATGCTTGAGCAGCTCCGCGTAAACCATTGGGAGCTTCTCCGACATCGCTGAAACCGGCTCCGGAGTCCGCTCACCCGACACCACATCCTCACCCTGAGCCGATTGCAAAAACTCACCAAACAACCCCGGCTCTCCCGAAGACGGATTTCGAGTGAAACAAACTCCCGTGCCCGAGTTCTCGCCTAGATTCCCGTAGACCATCGAAACCACGCTAGCCGCAGTTCCAAGATCAGCCGAAATCCCCTGCATCTGGCGGTACGTCTCGGCCCTCTTCCCCTTCCACGACTCGAAAACCGCAATCAGGCAGTTTCGAATCTGAACCCGTGGATCCTGAACAAAAACCTCACCGGTCACATCGACAAACACGCGCTTGAACGCAGAAATCAACACCTCAAGTGATTCCTCTGAAAGCTCGATCGGTGTCGAAACACTCGAACTCCCAAGCACGGTGTCCAACTCCTTGTCGAACACCGTCTTATCGATCCCAGAAACGACCTGACCATACATCTGAAGCAACCGCCTGTACGAATCAAGCGCAAACCGTCGATCCCCGGTACTAACCGCCAGCGCCTCAACGGTCTCGTCATTCAGACCAACGTTCAAAACCGTGTCCATCATGCCTGGCATAGAGATCGGCGCACCTGACCGCACGGAAACAAGCAGCGGATTGGTCGTCCCACCTACCCGCTTACCTGTCTGACCTTCAAGCCGAACCACGTGTTCATCGAACGCAGCCCAGAACGAATCCGGTAACCTTCGACCCAGCCTATAGTAAATCTCACAAGCCTCGGTCGTGGCAACAAATCCGGGTGGAACAGGAATGCCCAGTAGGGTCATCCTCGCAAGACCAAACGCCTTGCCACCTAGAATGTCTGAACCGCTTGATCCTGTGTTCTGGAAATCGAATACGAGTTGGGATGTCATGGAAGTAACTCAATTCACGAAAGTGAATTCAGCGAAAATAGTAGATATTTGTTGATCGGTTTCTGGCGACAACAGCTGCCCTGCTGATATCACAAGCCCGCTCTATTTCAGATCCGGAAAAATCCGGCCTAGATTAAGAACGGACGCCGGTATACGAGAACCGAAAATCCAAAGTTACTTCACCGCGATAGAACGCGAATCGTGTCGAAAATAGCAAGTTTTGCTTTTCCGAAGCACTGGTGGCTCCGGCGGAGTCTATGTGCGCTATCAAATGCATATCAGCACCTTGTTCAGCGATTCAGACTGTTTCGACTACACAACCGAACATTACCGCCCGGTCAGATCATTCTCCTCTTGCCCAGCCCATCCGACAACAGCAAGTTCTTCGTTCAAGGCGGGTGCTTCGACTTATCATAGGGTCAACTCCGTGGAACATACGTAACAAACAGTCCAAACGTTACATCGAATCTCAAATTACGAATACTCATCAAAACAATCCGATTTCCAGCGAACAACGCTGGGGCATCCTCAAACAAGTACGCTGCCGAACCCTCTGCCTGCTATCCAGCCACAGCAACCTGATCACCGGCGAAACAGCAACCGAATTAGCCAAACCCGGTCACAACCTCAACTCACAACAATTGCAATCGTGCGACTCTCGAAGAAAGTCACAACCAACCCACAGAAGACCCAACCCAAACAACCAGCCAACACAACTCGACCTCTCAGAAAACGTCGCACGCAACTCGCACGCGAACCTTACAACCGGCTCTAACGCGGCTCGTACCCCCGGTCTATACTGTCGTCATCTAAACCGGCTGAAAACTCTCACTAGAAACTGCCAGTAAATAAGAAAGAAATCATCATGAAGATGCACATCAACGGCGACTGGACTTCGGGCACATCCCAAATGGAAGTCCGCAACCCATACACAGGCGAAGCATTCGACACCGTCCCAGCCGCAACACTCCAAGACGTC
Source organism: uncultured Dehalococcoidales bacterium (assembly GCA_964435915.1). Lineage (GTDB taxonomy): Bacteria > Chloroflexota > Dehalococcoidia > Lucifugimonadales > Lucifugimonadaceae > Lucifugimonas. The sequence goes on along the minus strand of CAYTAO010000038.1, from coordinate 2,280 downwards.
GAGCTCGCCATCAACTCCGCCGCACGCGGCGCCAAAGCCATGCGAGCACTCAGCGCATTCGACCGATACGAAATTCTCACCCGCGCCGTCGCCCTACTAAACGAACGAAAACAGGACATGGGTGAAACGATCACCCAGGAAGAAGGCAAAATCCTGTCCGAAGGCCTCCTCGAAGTAGATCGATGTATCCAGACTATGACCTGGTCGGCTGAAGAAGCCAAGCGACTCTTCGGCGAAACCATCCCGCTCGACGCCGCGCCCGACAACGAAATGAAATTCGGCTTCACCCTACGAGTACCCGTCGGGGTCGTCGCCGCAATCGCGCCGTTCAACTTCCCGCTAAATCTCGTCGCACATAAAGTCGGTCCGGCTATCGCAGGTGGTAATGCCGTCGTTATCAAGCCAGCCAGTGACACACCGCTGTCTGCACTCAAACTCACCGAAGTCCTCATCGACGCCGGTCTACCCGCAGAGGCAATTCAGTGCGTGACCGGATCAGGAGGCACCATCGGCGACGCGATCGTATCGCACCCCATCATCCGAAAAGTGACGTTCACCGGCAGCCAGGAAATAGGCGAACACATCACCCGCACAGCCGGACTCAAGAAGGTGACAATGGAGCTCGGCTCCAACTCGCCCCTGATTGTCCTGCCAGATGCCGATCTGGAAAAAGTAGCCGCTGCCACCACACAGAGCGGCTTCTCCAACGCCGGACAGGTATGCATCTCAACCCAGCGCGTCTACGCCGACAAAGCAGTCTATGCCGACTACCTCGACATACTCACCTCAAAGGTTTCCGAACTCGCGGCTGGCGATCCCATGGCCAACACTGTCAACGTCGGACCCATGGTTCGAGAATCAGACGCCATCAGGGTCGAAAGCTGGATCAGCGAGGCAGTGGGAGGCGGCGCCCGGCTTATAACTGGAGGCGAACGAGACGGTGCGGTACTCACACCGTCGATCCTCGCCGAAGTTCACCCCGACATGAAGATCTCCCGAGAAGAACTCTTCGGACCCGCAGTAAACGTCACTCCAATCGACGGAATCAACGAGGCCATCAAGTACGCCAACGACACCCGATTCGGACTCTCCGCTGCGATCTTTACCGAGAACATCGACAACGCACTCAAGTTCGCCCTCGAAGTCGAATCAGGAAACCTCAACATCAACGGAGGTACCCAGTTCCGAGCCGACCTAATGCCATACGGTGGACTCAAAGACAGCGGCATGGGCAAAGAAGGACCTCGCTACGCAATAGAAGAAATGACCGAACTAAAAATGGTAACAATTCACCGGTCATAACCTTCGGTCGGTCCTCCCTCCCAGACGGGGAGGGAGGGTAGATTGCGACGTCGGATCGAGTCATTCTATGACGCCAGACCTAAACGCCACACTCCCAAACCAACGACCAACCCACTCAACCGGAAACCCTCTTCACCATGACACCCCAAAACCTAAAACACTCCAACCGACTCGAAGATCAGATCATAGCGATCACCGGCGCAGGCAGTGGCAACGGAAAAGCAGCCGCACTCCGCACCGGACGTGAAGGCGCATCGCTCTACATCAGCGATATCAACGCCGAACTGCTCGAAGAAACACTCGCCGATCTGAAATCCGAAGGAATCAACGCCGCAGGCGGAATATTCGACGCCGCCAACATCAACGACGCCCCACGATTCGTCAACGCCGTAAAAGACGCCCACGGCCGTATCGACGTCCTCGTCAACAACGCCGGAGCAGTAAAGGTCGAACCCTTCCCGAACGTCTCGGAAGAAAACTGGGACTGGACGATGAACCTGAACCTTAAAGGTGCCTTCTTCCTCATGCAGGAAGCAGCAAAGCCCATGATCGACCAGCGATCCGGAAACATCGTCAACATCGCATCAATCGCCGGAACTTTTGGCGGTCCAACTTCGTCGCCGTCCTACGCCGCAGCAAAAGCAGGACTCGTCAACCTCACCACAGTCGCCGCTGCAACTCTCGCTCAGTACACGGTAAGGGTCAACGCCATCGCCCCCGGCATCATCAACACCCCATTCCACGCACCCGTCGATCTCGCAATCGGCCAGGAACAGCTCGGACTCGAACCCGGGGAACATATCCACACACGCGTCGGCATCATCCCACTCGGCCGACTCGGTGAACCCGAAGACGTCGCAGCTACCGTCGCATTCCTCGCCTCTGAAGACGCCGACCACATCTCCGGCGAAACCATCACAGTAGCCGGCGCCATGCGCAGCCTCTAGCTGATCCTCGAGATAAACGATCCCACACACA
>CAYTAO010000037.1:0-22695 GCA_964435915.1 uncultured Dehalococcoidales bacterium | reverse complement strand
CTGAGCCGTGCCGGTTCAACCACGTTCGATAAACGGAGAGCTTTGGTTCCAGTCGTTGAGCATGATGCTGTTCTCCTGAACTATCTCGCGTATTCGATCGTCGTTCCAGCCACGTTTACCCATCCAACGGAGCAGCAGCCGAGCGTCCGGAGTGGCCGGATCTTCCGGAACGATCAGCAGTTCTGTTTTTAGGTCAGGGACAGTTCCGACGTAGTCCGGTACAGGGCACTGAGCTTCGATCAGCTCTCTTGCAGCAACTACATCACCGTGGTTAATTCGCAAGATCCGCTCCAGCCAGGTATCGAACTCCCAGGCCACGGCTAGGCTCCACAACTCTAGACCCTCAGTACCACGCCTCGTTCCAGGAAATAATCCGATGAACCTTTTCAGTAAACCTGGCCTTTGACCATACTTCCGAGGAATTACCAAATTGCCGACAACGTCGAGCACGGCTGCGTACGCGGCGGACACAAAGTCGACGTATATCGGCTGGAATTCGGACTCCGGTAGTTCGACTTCGTATTCGTATTCGGGTGTAGGCCGTTCAAAATCCCATGTGAGATAGGCAAATTCGATGGTTGCTGGAACCGGTGGTTTAGGGCGCCAGCCCAGAGCATCTATAAGTTCAGCGTCTTGTGACACAGGTAGAGATCTTTCATCGTGATCGAATTCGATGTGGTGATTAGCTTATTCCCGACGACGTGCGATTGTCATCATAAACCTACCCTGCACTGTCGTTCTGAACTCGATTAAGAATAACGATCGATTAAGGGAGTCTCAATCGAGTGATAGCGATCACTGATTCGTGTGAGGTTGATAGTCGATCAAGATTCTGAATCGAGTTCAGAATGACAGTGTCAGAAACCGTCACGGCCTCCAGCTACAGGCTCATCGCCCCGTCGATGACGTGGATTTGACCGGTTGTGTACGCCGACTCGTCTGATGCCAGATATACGGCAAGATGAGCGATTTCTTCGGGGGTGCCAACTCGCCCCATTGGTTGTCGAGCGATGAATGCGGCTCGAGCTGTCTCGGCATCACCGGTGGCATTCATTCGTTCTTGGAGGGAAGGTGTTTCGACGGTCGCAGGCGCAATAGCGTTCACTCGTATGTTGTCTGCTAGATAGTCCTTGGCAACAGACTTTGTAATCCCGATAACTGCAGCCTTGGTTGCTGTGTAGGCGGCACGCTCCGGAACACCCAGCAGGTGAGACGATAGCGAAGCCATGTTAACGATCGAACCACCACCGTTTTCTATCATTGGCGGTAGGTATGCACGAAGCATTCGGAACAGCGATTTCACATTGAGGTCGAACGAAAAATCCCAGTCTTCTTCAGTAGAAGCAAGAATTGTGCCAACTGCAACGTATCCGGCGCAGTTGAACAGGATGTCGGGCGCACCTGTTTCGGCGAGCAGCGCACCGATGGATTTTTCGTCAGTGACATCACAACGGAAAGTTGTGATGTCACTGACACCATCAAGGTTACTCAATTTCTTAACATTCACGTCGGACGCCCATACGCGAGCGCCTTCAGCGGCGAATGCGCGTGCGGTCGCCTCACCGATTCCCTGCGCCGCCGCAGTAACCACTGCTGTTTTGTTTGCGAGCCTTTGGGTCATGTTGTTACGTTCCTGCGGTGAGTTTTGGCGAAGTTCGTACGCTTGATCCTGAAAATGAATTCAGGGTGACACTAGAATGTAAGTAAGGCGCCCAAACTCGGTCGCCTCACTTTATCTTGCTGTTTGTGCTTTCTGAAGAACGACTTTGGCTTACCAAGCATTCACACCCGATCTCTCAGAAAACGTAGCTAGGCGACTCATGCTTTTGCCATGATGTCGACCAACTCTTGAACCGAGTCGGCAGATGCCTTCAGGGCAGAAGCTTCACTGTCAGTTAATTCGACCTCAATAATCTCTTCGACGCCCACCGCGCCAAGCTTGACCGGAACGCCAGCGTATAGACCATTGATGCCGTACTCACCTTCAAGGAATGCCGCGCACGGCAGTATTTCCTTGCGGTCCAGCAATATGGCCTCGACCATCTGCGTGACCGCAGCTGAAGGTGCGTAGTAGGCAGATCCTGTCTTTAGGAGTGCGACAATTTCGGCTCCGCCGTCTCGTGTTCTCTGCACGATCTCTTCCAGTCTGTTTGCCTCGATCAGCTTTGCAACCGGAACGCCACCAACGGTTGTCGAACCGATGAGCGGAACCATCGTATCGCCGTGACCACCAAGCACATAAGCAGACACGTTGGTCACCGAAGCTCCGAGCTCCTGCGAGAGGAACGTGCGGAATCGGGCGGTGTCGAGGATTCCGGCCATGCCAACAACCCGCTCCTTCGGGAATCCACTGACTCTGTAGGCTTCCTGCACCATGGCATCGAGAGGGTTAGAGACGACGATCAGGATTGAGTTCGGAGATTGCTTGGAGACTTCTGCAGTCACCGATCCAACGATTTTCTGATTGGTCAGGAGCAGATCATCTCGGCTCATACCCGGCTTACGTGGGAGACCGGCAGTGATCACAACGACATCGGAGTCGGCGGTTTCTTCGTAGTTGTTGGTTCCAATTATCTGGGCGTCAGTGCCTATAACTGGTCCAGACTCAAGCATATCGAGTGCCACACCCTGTGGCTTACCCTCGACGATGTCGACAAGAACCACGTCGGCATAGCCAGTCTCGAATATGCGTTGTGCGGTTGTTGCCCCGACAAATCCGGCTCCGACAACAGTCACCTTGAACTTCATAATTTATTTCCTTCTCAACTGCTCACAACGTGACCTGGCTCAAAACGATTGAATCGTCATTGCCACTTGTGAGGTTTCCCTTTTCTCGGTAGTACTTTGCCCGTATCGGGTCTGATTGCATGGGTTTCATTGGTCTTCGCTGCGGCCTTGTCGCTCACACGGTCGAGTCCTGCGATACCGGGTGTCCCCATGGCTTCAGCGTGACCCATTGCCACAAACAGAATGTCTGCGGTCTCGTCGGCCACTGCATCGTCACCTTCGTTTTCAGAAATTGCCTGTGCTAACTCGTTGAACTCCTCGTTGAGAATGTTCGTGCGATTCGCAATAATCTCGGTTGCGCTCTGTCCTTTAAATTGCCCTGATCCAACTTCAAATCGATTGTGAAAGTCCCACACCTCGCCGGCCATGCGGGAGATTGAATCTACGAATTCTTTGCGCGAATTCGTGTTTGGTGCGTACACGCGTTCATGCGACTCGGCGTTATTTTCAGGCGCTTCAGTCATCAAGTTTGCTTGTTATAGCGGGATGTTCCCATGTTTTTTCGGTGGAATGCTATCGACCTTAGATTCGATCATTCGCAGCGCTTTGACCAATTCAGGTCGAGTTTGCGCAGGGTCGATCACATCGTCGAGATAACCACGGTTTGCAGCGACATACGGATTGGCGAATTTATCGCGGTAGTCGGCAACCAATTCAGAGCGCTTGGCTTCTGGATCATCGGCATCTGCGATTTCACGACGGCTAATGATGTTAATTGCGCCCTCGGGTCCCATTACTGCAATTTCTGAACCCGGCCACGCAAAGTTCACGTCTGTGCGCATTTCTTTTGAGCCCATGACGATGTACGCACCGCCATACGCCTTACGCAGGATTACGGTAATTTTCGGCACTGTTGCTTCGACGTATGCGTAGAGCAGCTTGGCACCATGTCGAATGAGACCGCCGTACTCCTGCTGGGTACCTGGCATAAAGCCGGGTACGTCGACAAAAGTGACAATCGGGATGTTGAATGCATCGCAAAAACGAACAAATCGAGCGGCTTTATCAGATGCATTAATATCGAGCATTCCAGACATCTGATTCGCTTGGTTAGCTACAACTCCGACACTTCGCCCGTCGAGCCGTGCGAAACCAACAACGATATTTGGCGCAAAGTTGTGGTGGACAGGTAGGAAGTCGCCGTTGTCGACCACTTTCGTGATGACATCCATTACGTCGTACGGTTGATTGGCGGCGTCCGGATCGATGGCTCGAAGGGCGGTGTCAGCACGGTTTGGAGCATCGACTGGTTCGTTTGAAGGAGCCGATTCAGCATTGTTAGACGGCAGATAGGAAAGTAGCGCTCGCACGTGAGCGAAGCACGTTTCTTCTGACTCGGTGGTGAAGTGTGCGACTCCGCTTCGTGAGGCATGGGCTGCTGCGCCGCCTAGATCCTCGTGTGAAACCTCTTCTCCGGTAACCGCCTTAACGACGTCGGGGCCAGTGATGTACATCTGGCCAATACCTTCGACTATGTAGATGAAGTCGGTAAGGGCAGGGGAGTAGACCGCTCCACCCGCGGCTGGGCCAGCAATGATTGTGATCTGTGGAACGACTCCAGAGGCGAGCGTATTTCGTTTGAAAATCTCGCCATATCCCGCGAGCGAGTCGATTCCTTCTTGAATTCTGGCTCCACCGGAGTCGTTAATCCCGATTATCGGAGCACCCATGCGCATTGCATGCTCCATCACCTTAGAAATTTTCTGTGCTGCGACCAGCGATAGCGAACCACCGAGCACTGTGAAGTCCTGTGCGTACGCAAAAACCTGTCGGTCATCAATGGTGCCATGGCCTGTCACCACAGAGTCGCCTTCGAATCGCTGCTTGTCGAGACCGAGATCAGTTGAGCGGTGAGTAACGAACGTGTCAAGTTCGGAAAAACTGCCGTCGTCGAACAGGGCCACAAGGCGTGCGCGTGCGGTCAGCTTGCCGCGTTTTTGTTGCGATTCGACTCTTTTTTCGCCGCCACCAAGATGAGCGGTTTGTCGCCGGGACTCAAGTTCTTCTAGTTTCGACTGCGATCCCTGATCTTCAGACGCGCCGGACGTAGATTCGGTAGCTATCGTGATGCCTCACAGGATAATGATTCGCGTTGGGCTTCGACCGATCGTTTTGGCAAACTCCGTAGCATTGTCAGTTACAGTGTTTGATATGGCGCGAAGCGCCAGTAAATCCTAACTTACGGCATGACGTGCAGCAACTGGTCTGAGAGGACCATTCTGTACCAAACAGGTGTTAAAATTGGCGGGAATGTCAGTCTCAATAGCACGTCGCGATGATCCTGAGACACGTGTAGTACATTTTCACCCACTGTTTTGGTAATCCCCGATGAAAATCCGATGCTGTCCACTCTCATAGGTGATCACAAGTTTGCGTGGGGCGTTCGCACCTACGTTATGGGTGTTGTGAATGCTACTCCGGACTCCTTCTCTGGTGATGGCGTGCTGCCCTCTACCGGTGATACTCAGGCCGCCATTGATCAGGCGCTGCGACTGGAAGACGAGGGTGCCGACATCATTGATGTTGGTGGTGAGTCAACCCGGCCAGCGAGCGTTTATCCTGGAGCAGCGCCAATTGACGCGAATAGCGAGGTCGACCGAGTTGTTCCGGTCATCGAAGGCTTGATCGGCAGGTTAAGCGTTCCACTGTCGATAGATACCCGAAAAGCAGTGGTTGCGGTGGCGGCTGTCGAAGCGGGCGCCTCGCTTGTCAACGACGTTTCAATGCTTCGCGATCCGGATATGATTGGTGTGATTGCCGACAAAGAACTCCCGGTCGTCGTGAGCCATATAAGACCGGGCGGCCTTCCGAGGTATGCGTATTTTGACGTCTTGAAGGCAGTGCTCGACGATCTGCATGGAGCGATCAACCGACTGACGGACGCGGGAGTGCTTCGTTGGCAGATAATTGTTGATCCCGGTATCGGATTCGGGAAGAACGCAGAACAATCATTGGTTCTCCTGAAAGCCCTTCGCTGGGTGCGGGGATCAATCGAACATCCTCTTCTGGTAGGTACGTCGCGTAAATCGTTCATTGGGGCCACGACCGGGGAACCAGTCGAAGACCGTAGATTCGGAACCGCGGCAACAGTGGCACTGGCAGTACAGGCCGGCGCTGATATCGTTCGTGTTCACGATGTGAAGGAGATGGTGCGGGTTGTGAAGATGAGCGATGCTATTGTTAGAGACGGCAGTGAAGACCATGCCTAGCGGGCTCGTTACCGCCTACGTCGGACTCGGCAGTAATCTTGGCGATCGTTCACGAAACCTTGAAGGCGCGATCGAACGACTTTCGAGCATTGGGATTGTTGGGGTGGTAAGTTCGCTCTACGAAACTAAGCCGTGGGGAGTCGAGGGGTATCAGCCTCGCTATCTGAATCAGGTCGTTGCGGTTGACACGACGCTCAATCCGCTTGACGTAGTTACTGAGTTGTTGGCGATTGAGTTTTCACTCGGACGTGCTAGGCAAGACAAGAACGCGTCTCGAACACTCGATCTCGACCTTCTTCTACACGGCGACAATGTGGTTAACGCAAGTGGAGTAACGGTTCCGCACCCGCGGCTACACGAACGAGCGTTTGTGCTTATTCCACTTTTTGAGATCGCTCCTGATCTGGTTCATCCTGTTTTGAAACGAGCGATATCTGAGTTGGTTGGAGAGTCCGATCGATCAGGTATTAGCGGGCTGGTTTAGAGAACGGTGGAGCTACCCCGAAATCGTTGATTCGAACAGTACCCGCATCACAGATGCGAGTAGGAACACGATCACCCCGATAAAGACCATGGCGTTGTAACCGATCAGCCATGAAAGTCGGGCCGTGAAGCCGGTCGGAACTTCTGTGGGATCGAAATCCGACTGGCGAAAGCGCCAGACCAGATAGAACATCCATAATGCGAGAGCGAGCTTCACGCCAAGTACGATGAACCATGCAGGCGATGCGTCGTTTCCGGTCAAACGATCGAACATCAGGACAATGCCCGTCACGATGATCGCGATCACTGCGATATCAATAAGTTCGCGATAAACCGATCCGATCGGGCGGAGTAATGGGCGGACCGCATCGGGATTCGCTCGCTCGACAGGGCGTAGTACAAATGCGAAGAAGGCACTTCCACCCATCCACGCGGCTGCTCCGATTGCATGTGCCCATCGCACAAACAACATGATCCAGTCGCCAGCAGCTATATCTCCAAACATGAAACGATTATGCCACTAGCCCGTGCTGATTGGCCCTGTTGGCACACCTAGCCGGCGAGAAGTGCTGCGAGTTGTTCGTTGATCTGTTCTTCACCGATGATGCCGGTCCATGTCCGAGCGATGTTGTGATTCTTGTCGAGGAAGATCGTGGTCGGGTAGGGTAAAACCTCGTAACTAACCTGAATTAACGAATCGACATCGGGCATGTTCGGGTAGGTCAGACCTAACTCCCGTACGAACGCCTGACCGTTCGCAGCTGAATCAAGCCCGAGTTGTTGAAGCCCGATAAAAGCGACCTGTTCACCGTACTGCTCGTAAGAGGCTTGAAGGTCTGGCATTTCGGCCCGGCAGGGTGGGCAGGAAGGGAACCAGAAGTTCACCAACACCGGCTTTCCCGCGTGTTGGTCGAGGCTGAAGCTACCGTGTTCGAATGTCTCGCCTGTTACGGCGGGCGCGTTTCCTGTCGATTCAATTGATCCACCCGCGGTCACTTGTGCGGTAGTTTCGGAAGAAACGTTTGTCTCGCTCGAAGATGCACCAGTTCCACAGGCCACTGCAGCGATTGCTACGAGAATCAGCGCAAGCAACCACGTCCGGCTGTTGGGTCGGTGTGTTGCGGACCAGTCGATAAATTTTGAGGCAGTTCGAACCATCGAAATAACAGCTCCAGCGGTGAACAGTAGATTGCGAGGCAGTTAATAGTTTGATGTACCTCAGCATCGCAGCGGTGCGACCAGTGTGAGATGGACGTTAAGTTCTACGCACATCTCACGCTAATAGTTCCAACGTCCTGGCAATCTGTTGCCAGATCATTGTCGACGCTATCCTTGGCAGTCCTGTCTCATTACGTTCATTTGATCGCGAATCTCAGCCTCAAGATTCTCTATGGTCACTCGTACCTGCTCCATTGTGTCCCGGTTTCGAATAGTCACCGCATCGTCATCTTCAACTGTATCGAAGTCGACAGTCACGCACAACGGAGTGCCGATTTCGTCCTGGCGTCGGTACCTGCGACCGATGCTCTGCGAGTCATCGTACTGGGTGTTGAAGTTAGGACGTAGAACGTCGTATACGCGCCGCGCTGTGGGTACGAGCTTTTCGTTTCGTGATAACGGCAGCACCCCAACCTGGAATGGAGCGATATCAGGGTGGAAGCGCAGTACCACACGCTGCTGCTTGCCTTCGCCTTCCTCATCGTAGGCGTCGGCGAAAAACGCCAGCGTCGAGCGATCTGCCCCCATCGCCGGTTCGACAACAAACGGCACGTATCTCTTCTTCTCCTGATCGTCGAAGTAGGAAATATCCTTGCCGCTTTTCTCGGAATGGGCTTTGAGATCGTAGTCGGTGCGGTTTGAGATCGTTTCGAGCTCGTCAAATCCCCACGGGAACTCGTATTCGACATCTGCTGAAGCCTTCGAGTAGTGGGGTAGCTCGTCTAGATCATGTTTTCGAAGAATAAGTTTCTCGCCTCGTAGGCCGTGTGCTTTGAACCAGTCCATTGAAAAGTTCATCCAGTATTCGTGCCACTCGTCATCGGTACCGGGCTCGCAGAAAAACTCCATCTCCATCTGCTCAAACTCACGGGTTCGGAAGGTGAAGTTTCCGGGAGTGATTTCGTTTCGGAATGATTTACCGATCTGGGCGATGCCAAACGGGATTTTCTTCCGGGTGGATGTCTGGACATTCTCAAAGTTGACGAACATGGCCTGGGCGGTTTCAGGACGCAAGTAAACTGTCGCTGCTGCGTCCTCGACAGGTCCCAGAAAGGTTTTTAGCATCATGTTGAACTGTCGGGCAGGTCCGAATTCTCCACCGCAGTGCGGGCACTTGTCACCGTCAATATGGTCCTCGCGGTACCTACGGTGGCAGTTCTGGCACTCGACAAGCGGGTCGCTGAAGCTATCGAGGTGACCCGAAGCAACCCAGACGTCAGGGTGCATCAGGATCGATGCATCTATTCCAACCACATCCTCGCGTTCACGCACCATCGACTTCCACCACGCGTCCTTTACATTGCGCTTGAGTTCGACTCCGACTGGCCCGTAGTCCCAGACACTTGAGAGACCACCGTAGATTTCGGAATTCTGGAATACGAATCCCCGCTGTTTTGCGAGAGATACAAGGGTTTCGAGAGTCGTACTAGTAATGGTGCGCTTAGCCAATTGAGTTACTCCATGTAGGTCACGCCGGGCTGGTGTAACCACAAAACAATCGTCCGCGGGCTGCGGACACTTGAACTAAAGTTTACAGTCGGACTTCGGTCATGGCACCAGAAAGAATCGCGTTGGTCTATGATTCGCCGATCATGATTTCTTTTAGCAGTGCTACGCATTCAAGGTATTCGGGAGTTCAGTTTTATGGCTAGCGCGATGGCAGGGCAGCTTCAAGACAAGGTCGCATTGATTACAGGTGCGGGCCGCGGGATCGGCGTCGGAATCACCAACGTGCTGGTTGAGCGAGGCGCGGCGGTTGCAGTCTGTGACCTGGACGGTGGCGCAGCGCAGGAAACGGCTGACGCTATCAATGCTATTGGTGGCAAAGCGATCGGTGGTGCTGTAGATGTGACGGACCCTGATTCGCTCGATCATTTTGCAGGTCGAACGATTTCCGAGCTCGGCGGCATAGATATTTGTGTCCCTAACGCCGGTGTGATCGGCGGGCAGGGTTTTTCTGAACGGAGAGACTTTACGAAGCAGGACTGGGACCTGACTTTTTCAGTAAACGTGCACGGTCTGGCAAACACGGCGGACGCTGTGAAAGAGCACATGAAAGAACGAGAGCAGGGCAAGATAGTGATCATCGCTTCACACGGTGGTCGCAAGCCCCGAGGTATCGGCGACATAGGACGTGGAAATGCCCAACAGCCGTATCTTGTTTCGAAAGCTGCCGCTATTCAGTACACCCACTTGCTCGCTATGGAGCTTGGGGGTTTTAACATCAACGTGAATGCTATCTGCCCGGGCCGTCTCTGGACTGCGATGTGGGAAGCGATAGCGATTAATCACAAGGAACTGAACCCTGCCTTTGCGGAGATGTCTCCCTACGAGATTTTCATCGACCAGATCAAGGCGACTATGCCGCTCGGTCGCCCCCAAACTCCAGAGGATATCGGCAAGGCAGTGGCTTTTCTTGCTTCGGATGACGCATCAGAGATCACAGGACAGGCACTCAACGTAAACGGCGGAGCGGCGTTCGATTAGGTGCCGATGGCACGTTTTCTGAGAGCTTGTGAAGTTGAAACTGAATTGAACTAGATCAACCTCGAAATTGCTACCCAACTGCAACTGAATTTGGAGAACATATGAAAGACCAAGAACTGATGTTCCTACCGGCGCACGAGCAACGGCAGATGATCATCGACAGGGAGATATCCTCAGTAGAAATGGTCGAGGCATCGCTGCGTCGGATCAAGGAACTTGAACCCAAGCTCCATGCGTTCATAACTCTGGACGAAGAAGGTGCGATAGAAACGGCAAAAGAAGCCGATGTGAAGCTCGCCGCAGGAACGAAACCCGGTGCGCTTCACGGCGTTCCGATTGCTGTGAAGGATCTTGAAGTCACCAAAGGACTTCGCACAACACTCGGAAGCACGTTCTTCAAGGACTGGATTCCTAATTACGATTCCGTAGTAATTGAGCGACTGCGTGCAACTGGTGCGGTGATTCTAGGCAAGACAAACACTCCGGAGTTCGGGAATCGAGAAGAAACCTTCACGAACATCGCTCCCGCGTGTAACAACCCCTGGGATCCAGGACGCATGCCGGGCGGGTCGAGTGGAGGTACGGCTGCGGCTATTGCATCGGGTATGTGTTCAGTTGGCACCGGTTCGGACGGCGGTGGTTCCGTACGCTTGCCTGCCTCGTTCTGCGGGATATTCGGACACAAACCCACTCATGGGCGATTCCCACGCTATGGGGGTCAGGCCAAACCGTCCTACAACTCGGCTGGCACAAGTGGTCCGATGTCTAACGATGTGCGCGACTCGGCGATCTTGAGCCAGGCACTTTCCGGATTCGATTCTCGTGATCCCGGTTCAGTGAAAGCCCCAGTTCCCGACTATCTATCCGAACTGGACGACGGTGTCGAGGGAATGCGTATTGCTACGACGATGACTCTGGGAATATCAGACGTGAACGATGACGTTGCGACAGCAGTCGAAGAATCGTGGTCGGCATTTAGTGAGCTGGGAGCGAAAGTCGAGTCGCTCGACCTCAAGTTCGCCCCGATTCCCCGTGATGCATGGTGGACACTCTGGACCGCTGGTCAGGTCGCAATGTACGGCCACCTTGCTGAGGAACGACCTGAAGACCTGATGCCGTACACGCTAGAGATGATCAACCACGGTAGAACTCTTACCGGAGCTGATGTTGCTGTAGCTCTGCGCGATGTACAGAACTTACAACTTAAAATGCATCAGTTGTTTGAGGAGCATGATCTGATACTCGCTCCGACAAACGCAGCTGTCGCATGGCCACACCTGGATCCGCCAACCGAGATCGGATCCAAGAAGAACGATGACGACATGGCAGGGATCAACTACGGAGCCATCCCGTTCACCATGATCTTCAATTCCTCGTTCAACCCAGCATCTTCAATTCCGTGCGGATTCGGAGAGGGCGGTATGCCAGTTGGGCTGCAGATCATTGGTGGCTACGATGATGATGCGACTGTCTTACGTGGAAGCAAGGCGTTCGAAATGGCGCGACCGTGGACCGGAACGAGGCCGAAGGTTTCCTGAGCACCAAATTCCAAGATAACGACGCCGGTAGCAACCGGCGTCGTTATCTTGGAATAGGCCAGTTGGTACCGGGGCTAGACCTTCGCGCTTTCTTTCGACCAGATGTCGAGCATGTCTTCCATGTTCGGTACCATCGTGCGGAGCATCGAGACGATAGGCAGGTTGTATGGGCACCGAGATTCGCACTGCATGCACGAGTCACAGGCATCATGATCGTTGATTTTCGTGATTAGACTCTCACGCCCCTGCAAGTCATCCTCAACGCGTGACGGCTCCCACGGGAATTTAGAGAAACTTACTGGCCCCATCGAGCGGTAGTGGTTGTACAAAACATCGGTGCCGAGAGTCCCGGGAATTTCGATGTCTGAAGGACACGGCAGACATTCCATGCATACACGGCAGCGATCTGTTGCCAACTTCAACGCCCAACTCGCGACTTCAGATTCCTCTTCCGCTGTCAGAGTGTAGTCATCAAGCGCACCGATGCCTGCGTTCTCTTCCATCTCAGCGACTGTCGTCGCACCAGGAACGGCAACAGCAATGTCCTGATTCATTAACCACTTCAACGCCAATGGGGCCGGGAGCAGGCCGGTAGCCACTGGCTTCATGATCGTGACGCCGACGTTTTTCTCTATTGCGAGCGGAATCAGTTCCGCTAGAGGTTCACGTTCGACGATGTTCAACGGAACAAGGAATGTGTCGAAGTCGAAACACTTTAGGGCGGCAACGAGAACCGACGGGAATGTGTGACCTGTGATGCCGATATTCTTGATTTTTCCGGCTTCTCGGGCTTCAAGCAATGCCTCTAGCGGGCCGCCCAACCGGAGGTTCATATCATCCATGTCGGTGAGGTTATGGAGGTGGTAATTGTCGATGTAATCCGTCTGGAGCTTCTGGAGCGACTCGTCTACATGGGTCGCTGCTTCTTCTTTCGTTTTCCCACAGGTTTTGGACGAGATAATGACGCTTTCTCGTTCACCCTTCAGCGCTTTGCCCAGTTTGACCTCACTGTCCCTGTAGCTTTCCGCTGTGTCGAAGTAGTTGACGCCCGTATCGAGCGCCTTAAATACGATTTCTCTGGAATGGTCGTACTCAGATGAGCTAAGTTGAGCGGCTCCCAATCCGATAGGTGCTACATCGATACCAGTCGAACCAAGTGGGCGTTTTTTCATCGATAGATCTCCGTCAGTGGGAAGTTGATCACGACATATTACTTTAACGGGCGGGAGCGTGTTTTCTGCGGAACATAGACGATTGCTCAGACGTTGGCCCGAACGGGGTGACTAATTGGGTTTATCCAGCTAGGTCGGAGAACACAATCACTGCTACTTCATCAGCGCTAACAGTTGACATGTATGTAATTAGTCACATATCGGCCTACCAGTCGGAGACTGATCCATCGTTGTCGAAGTAGTGCTCGCCTCCGAGTTCCTTGTGGTAGCCGTAGGTCTCTCCCTCGTATTCCTTTGTCGCCTCGACCTCATCGACTTCAACACCGAGTCCGGGAGTGCCCCACAGATCGATGTGGCCGTCTTTTACTTCCCATGGCTTCTTCATCAGGCCGTTTCCTAGACCGGCGTCAACCTGTTCCTGTATCAGGAAATTCGGCACCACAGCGTCGACCAGCATGCAGGCCGCTAAGGCCAATGGTCCGATCGCACAGTGGGGCATGATGTGCTGGTAATAGACCTCAGCATAGTTCGCAATGCGCTTTAGTTCGGAAGGTCCGCCACAGTGGGCGACATCTGGTTGCAGTAGCGAAACCGCCTGTTTTTCGATCACCTCACGGAACTCCCAGCGAGAGAGGAGCCTTTCGCCGGTCGCCAGTGGGAACGGAACCTGCTCCTGCACCCGCTTCAGGGCATCGGGGTTTTCCTGAGGTACTGGCTCTTCGACGAACATCGGCCGCATGCCCTTAATTTCGTTACATACTTCCGCAGCGAGTCCCGGAGTCATCTTGCCATGGAAATCGAAGCACAACTCCACATCGTCACCAACCCACTCACGCATCATGTAGGCGGCTTTTACGAACTCGTCGATGCGTGACGGTGGTTCGTGGGCACGCCAGTTGCCGACAGGCCCACCCTTGTAGGCGGTGTATCCGCTTTTCTGGAGAATGCTGAGTCGGTCGCGTGAGCGCTCGAGTCCTTCGTCTGTCATATCACCGATGCTCCAGTGGGCGTAAACACGAATCCTGTCTCGAACGTTGCCGCCCATCAGCATGTAGCTGGGTACACCGTAGTGTTTTCCAGCGATATCCCATAGTGCTGCGTCGATGCCGGCTATCGCCGTCATGTTGTGTGCGCCGCCCCTGAAGAACGCAGATCGGTACATCTGCTGCCAGTGGTGCTCAATTCGCAGTGGATCTTTGCCAATCAGGTACTCGGAATACTCATCGATCGCCGCTGGCACACTTCTTGGCTTTCCTTCGAGAGTGCTCTCCGCCCAGCCTTCAATTCCGGTGTCGGTGGATATACGGATAAGTCGTGTGCGATGTCGCGGTGCGAACTGATCTACTCGAGTAATTTTCATGATTTTGGATTCGGTGTTAATCGAGATACCCATCGCGCGAACACCGCGGTAATGGTGGAATTGATCGATGTTGTTACCCAGCAAGGTCGCTGAATCGCTGAAATACTATCCCCCTCGGTAGCCAAATGGGGGCGAACTTGAACGTGTTTCGAGTTTGACCCGATATATCCCAGTATCTAAGATGCAGTTATGTCTACAGAAATCACAATTCCACAAACCGGCACCGAGGTTCGCCAGGCCATTCGCGAGGGTCGATTTTCACAGCCAACCTCAGGCGTGGCTCCTCATCATGTACAGGCCAACGTTGCGATCCTGCCGAGGGACGTTGCGTTCGATTTCCTGTTGTTTTGCCAGCGCAATCCGAAGCCCTGTCCTGTAGTCGAGGTGATCGAAGCTGGGCAAGTTGAAGCAGCGTTAACCGCACCCGGTTCGGATATTCGTACCGACGTTGGTTTCTATCGCATCTTCAAGAACGGTGAACTGGTCGATGAGCCTGAGACCATTGAATCGCATTGGCGAGACGATCTGGTTACGTTCCTGCTTGGGTGCAGCTTCTCGTTCGAGCACGCACTAATAGCTAACGGAATCGACCTGCCGTACTACGGTACTGAGCGAAACGTGCCGATGTTCATTACCGATATCGCAACCGCGGCATCTGGCCCTTTCTCGGGCCCGATGGTCGTTTCACACCGCTGGATTCCCAGCAACAAGGTGGTGCGGGCAGTGCAAGCAACGTCACGCTTCCCCGATACTCATGGTGCTCCGGTTCACATTGGTGATCCTTCTAAGATAGGTATTTCAGACATCACGAAACCTGACTTTGGTGATGCCTGGGAGCAGGGCGACGACGACGAAGTTCCGGTGTTCTGGGCGTGCGGTGTAACTCCGCAATCAGTCGCTATGAACTCGGAGCCTGAACTGATGATTACTCACTCACCCGGCTACATGTTTGTAACTGATTTCATGGACGAAGACCTAGCTGTTCTTTAACCCGCACTTCGATACACCCAGTAAACAACCGATTCCTAGCCGTCGGATTCACGGAAACCTATGCCTGACTCAACTGTATTTACAAAAATCGAAGACATCATTCTGCAAGATGACATTCGTGGGATGAAGGCACTGCGCCAGCACATGCCAGATGGCTGGTTGGACGCTTCTGCTCAACTGCTGATTGATCACCTCGGCAAGGTGCTTATTGCGACGGGTTTCTACATTATTCGAGCTGAGGAGCCTGAGACCGATGGACCTCCTGGCGCAGTGGCGATCGGCAACGCGATAAATGCCCTTGGAGGTACGGTTGCATACGTTACCGATAAGAACTGCATGACCGTTATGCGCGAAATTGCAGGCGATGATGAAGTTGTCGATTTTCCGATCACGACTCATCGAGAGTCGAGTGAGTTCGCTCACAAGCTTCTCGTGGAGCATGCTCCCTCTGCACTGGTATCTATCGAGCGGGCAGGGCTGCTGGGAGACGGTACCTACCGGAACTGGAAAGGTGTCGATTTTTCCGAGAACAACGCCAAGATCGACCATATGTTCGACGAACACCCCTATTCGGTTGGTATCGGCGATGGCGGTAACGAAATCGGAATGGGCAACATGCGTGAGGTCATCCCGGGTATCGACAACCTCCCTGATGACCCCTGTGTGACGACTACGACCGAGTTGATCACAGCCAGCGTCTCCAACTGGGGTGGCTACGGCCTTGTCGCTGCTATGTCGATCAAGTCCGGCAAGAACTTGCTCCCGTCAGTTGAGCTGGGCTACGAGTGGGTCAAAGATATTGTCGCGGTAGGTGCCGTAGAGGGTATGTCCGGTGAATCGAAAGACTGGGTTGATGGCCGCGCACCCGAAGATGACGCGATGTGCTTACGTGATCTCAACGCTCTGCTGGCGAGTGAAGGTCTCTAGCCGCTCACAGCGTGCATATAAGAGCTGTGGAGCTTGCAACTCACTAACCGGATTCAGAATCGGAATTCAGAGCACGTTTTGGTGACCGTTCTATCGTCTCTTTGACGACGAATATGAGCATCAAAGCCCCGAACACTCCAATTCCGGCGGTTGCCAGCGATGCAACTCCCAGTGTGACGATCTGGGCTATTCCGCCAATCGCGACCGGTCCACCTGCTCCACCTGCATCGGAAATTAGTCTCCAGACGCCTAAAAATCCACCCGGGCTATCTTTTGGCGCAAGATCGGTTCCCATAATGAGAACAAATCCACTGGAAAGTCCGTTTCCCAATCCGGCGAGCAGTCCGACGATGAGCAAGCTGCCGAAACTCCCTGTCATTGGGATTAATCCGACAGCTAACGCCAGAACGACGAAAGCGGGGATACCGGTGGACTTCCTACCCCATCGGTCCATCGAGTATCCAACCCAGGGAAAGAGCATCGAATCAACAGCGTATGACGCGGTAGCGACGACACCGATCTTGAATTCACCGATGCCGAGTTCTCCAGCCCACACAGGGATAAGAAATTCCCGACCTGCTCGAATGAATTGGAGGGACACTGCGGCGACACCAGCGGTTGTAAAATCTCGACGGTGTCGGGTAACGACACCGCCCAGTTCGGCGAACACGTTGTGGCGTTTGGCTGCTCGGGGCGGTTCAGCCATGTTCCTCATCATCGACAAAACCATGATCAGGGTCAATACCGCAACGACTGCTTGCGCGTAAAACGGAACCCTGATTCCAACGTACTCTGCCAGTATTCCACCGAGTAGTGGGCCGAGGATTGTCGCAATTCTGGAAATGCCACCGAATAGGGATAGAGCGCGTCCTCGCACGTCTGAAGGAACCGCCGAGGCTAGGTATGAGTGGCGTGAGATGCTCCATAGGGCAAAGCTGGCTCCAGCCAGTAAGCGGGCAGCCATGAGGGACTCAAAGTTATGTGACGAACCAGCCCAGATAGCCGACAGTCCAAACAAAATTATGCCAGCGGTCATCGTCCTGCGTAATCCGAGCCTACCGACGAGGATTCCGGCAGGTACATCGAAAATCATGGTTCCGATGTAACGTGCCGCGATGATCAGGCCAACGAGGCCGATCGATACCGCCATCTCTTGCTTCGCAAATCCCGGAAGCACAGGAATCAGAATTCCCTGTCCGAGTGAAAGCAGGAACGAAGGTGCGTAAACAGTCCATAACAGTGAACGTATGGTCGAGCGAACTGTATATCGACCCTGATCGGGCTCTGGCGATCCTGACGATGACATATGCAACCAATGCTATGCCTGGGCTAATCGAATCGTGGGCACAGGATGGATTGAATTCTATGAGTTCAGTGGATATCGTCGATATCACGGTTAACTCATTAGAAAATAACGTGCAGAGAAGACACCAAGCTTGGACTTTATTTACAAGAGAATAATAGCGGCTTCGGTGCCGACCGTCTGGGATGCCCTGATCGATCCCGAGGCCATGACTCCGCATTTTCCCAGTACCGCAAAAGTGGTGGCTACCGGTTCATACGCGTATCGCGTTTCGGTGAAAATATCGATGGGCTTCCTACGACCTAGGGTGAACGCCGACGTTCAGCTTTCGAACCTCAATGAACATGTTTCGTTCGATATTAGCCTGACCGGGAAGTCGATGAGCGCTGGTTTAGTGGGGAAAGTGGAGGTCGCTCTCGGCGAGCACGATTCTCGTGCTGATTCAAGCCATATACAGATGACCGGTAGGATTCAAACATCTGGACTTCTCAATAAGATCGCTGATTCTAATATTGAGCACGTAGCAACGGGATTCCTAGAAGCGTTTTTCCTGAGCATCGAACGGTCAGTGACGAGTTAAAAGCTGACCGAACATCGAATACCTGACTACTCCGATTAGAGCAGCACGCCGTCCTCGCTGGTGAATCCGTTCTCATCAACTGTGCGTGTTGTGTCCGAGTGGTCTCCACGAGTACCATCTCGATTCGATTACCATCGGGATCGTAGATGAACAGGGCCTTTTGTCCATCATGGCGTTCACAGGGATCGGTGATGTTCGGGTAGCCGGACTCTCGCAGTGCAGCGACGGTTGCATCGAAGTCTTCTACCTCGAATGCAATGTCGGGCACTGTCAGAGTCTCAACATCGAAGGGATGACTTCCAATCCGAGAATATCTCGGTAGAACCTTAACGACACTCGGCGGTCCCAATTTGGTATCCCGACGTAGTTGATGGTTCTGATTCGGATGTCGCTCGGCATCTACTAAGCAGGTCTTACTTTTTGTTTTCGACAGGTGCCGAATCTACTTAATTTCGACAATCATTTCGATCTCAACAGGGATCTGGCCGGGCAGGCTTCCCATTCCGACTGCTGATCGTGCGTGCTTTCCGGCATCGCCGAAGACGTCGACGAGTAGGTCGGAGCAGCCGTTGATAACCGCTGGCTGGTCTGCAAATTCCGGGGTGCAGTTCACCATTCCAAGAAGTTTTACGACCTGGGTGACATTATCGAGACTGCCGACGTGCGCACGTAGTGCGGCGAGCAGTTGAATACCTACCAGCTTGGCTGCTTCGTAAGCCTGTTCAGTACTGACGTCGGCACCAACTTTACCAGCCATCATCGTGCCATCGGCCTGTGTCGGCCCTTTCCCAGATAGGTACACCAACTTGCCGGTTGTAACTGCGGCGATGTAGTTTGCGATCGGCCCAGCCGGGTTTGACAGGTCGAGACCCAGTTCTTTTACTCTAGCTTCAGCGCCCATATATGGATTCTCCTAAGTGTGTTTAAAGAAACGAGACCGGCGACAGTATGCACCGATCTCGCATGTTTTTCTATTCGTTGTCGATCAACTCTACAGTGGCTAGGCGCTCGGTTCGGTCATTGAAAGTGGTTCAAGTACCTCGTCGAGTTGCTCTTCTGTGAGCTCGGTTTCACGGAGGGCAACCTGTTTAATCGTCTCGCCGCTCTCAGACGCATCGTGTGCGATGCCCGCGGCTGCGTCGTATCCAATGAGCGGTGCAAGGGCAGTGCAGATTGCAAGGCCCTGCATCACCACATCCGGCCCCTTATTGGTGGCTATAAGCCCGTTGACGCACTGGCGTGCAAGGTTCTGGGCAGAAGTCGCCAATAGATCAATAGATTCGAGAAGATTGTGCGCTGCGATGGGCATCATCACGTTCAACTCGAAGTTTCCGGACTGGCCGGCGATAGCGATTGTGGCGTCGTTGCCGATTACCTGCGCTGAAACCATTGCGACGGACTCCGCTATTACCGGGTTGACCTTGCCAGGCATGATCGAAGACCCGGGTTGAACCTCCGGGAGCATGATTTCACCGATTCCCGCACGAGGTCCGGATCCGAGCCACCGTAGATCGTTGGCGATCTTGATCATGCCGACGGCTATCGACTTCAGTTCACCAGAAGCCGAAACGACTGCATCTAGGGAACTCTGTGCCTGGAAGTGGTTCGTAGTTTCTGAGAGATCCAGGCTCGTTAGCTCGCGCAGTCTGTCTATTACCCGCGTTGCGAACTCAGGATGCATGCCAATCCCGGTGCCAACTGCCGTTCCACCGAGGGCGAGAACAGATAGCTCAGCCAGAGCTTTTTCAGCTCTTTTGCCGGCGAATTCGAGTTGACCTGCATAACCGAGAAACTCCTGCCCAAGTCGAATTGGAGTTGCGTCTTGCAGGTGGGTGCGCCCCGTTTTGACGACTTCCCAGAAGTCTACTGATTTAGCTCGCAGCGAATCTTCGAGTTCTTTGAGTGCTGGCAGAAGGTTGTCTTTTATCGCACTTGCCGCAGCAAGATGGATCGTCGAAGGGAATACGTCGTTCGATGATTGTCCCTTGTTGACGTGATCGTTGGGGTGGACTGGTGTACGTGAACCGAGTTCCCCACCTAGGGCTTCGATGGCAACGTTCGAGATAACCTCGTTCGCGTTCATGTTGGTCGAGGTTCCTGAACCAGTCTGAAAAATATCAACAACAAACTGATCGTCGAACTCACCGTCGATCACCCGTTGCGAAGATGCGATGATCACCTGGGCAATGTCATCGTCAATTGCATCGAGATCGAGATTTACAATAGCAGCAGACTGCTTGATCTGACCAATAGCTTTAATGAATGATCGTCCTAATCGCAGATTGCTGATAGGGAAGTTGAGTTCAGCCCTCCGGGTATTACCCCCATAGTAGGCATTTTTCGGGACTTCCAGTTCGCCCATAGAATCTCGTTCAAGGCGCATATCCTGCGAGGCCATCATCTACTCCTGATTTAGTGGTTGTGCCGTTCGAATCTACAAATAAATCTCGACGCTGCATAGATCGAAAATAATGATAATCCCGAGATGGGTTGATTAACGCCTGACGTAGACGGGGTTTTATAACTGCCAGCGTTCCGCCAAACACGGTTTCCGCCGCAGTCCAGAGAACCATCTCGATAGTTTGGTTCCCTTGTTGGAAAGATCAGATTCACTATTCGCAATAGGAAACAGCTTCGACTGGACGATGTCTGACCAGCGTGCCACAGGTGCCACTTTGCTGACGGTGCGGTCCAACGAGACACCTGTTGGACAATATCAAGAAACAGCGCGTTGGCGCGTATGAGGCGACGGAGGGCTATTGCTGACGCAGAAAGATGCATTAGCTTCTGCCCAACTTTACAAGAGATGAGCGTTCATCAACGTCTACAAGTACAAAACAAGTTGGCATGCGCAAGGTACGGTCTATCGGCTCTAATGGCGTCCATGACTAGACGGTAACCGTGCCGTCTTTGCCGAGTACGCCGCTGATCGCCTCGAGCATTCCGAGGTGGCGATTGGCGTGCGCAATGTAGCCGACCATAGCATCGCCAACGTTTGTCTCGTTGTCGTGCCAATCAGTGAAGGCCGCGTTGAACGTATGTTCGTCGAGCTTGTCAATTCGTTTTTCGAGCAGTTCGAAGACTTCTTTCGCGTAAGTTTTTACCTTTGGCACACCTGGGAGGGGTAGCGAGGCACCTTTTTCGTTTCCAAGGCCAGATCCGGCACCCCACATGCCCAAATCAACTCCGTCAAATCCCCATTCATCGGCTACGCCGTCAAATTCCCATAGTTCGGGTGATTTCTCGTCTACTACCGATGAAAGCAGCGACTGAACGTAGTCCGCCCATCTCGCCATGTGCCACAGATGCCACTTGCAAGATGGTGCGGTTGTGGCGGGCCAAACTGACGCTTCCTCGTCGGTGAGAGCGTCGATGACCTGCAGTAGTTGACCATCAAGTTTTTCGAGTCGTGATGAAACAATTTCTGATGGAGTTGGTAGAGGCATTTTTTCTCCGGTTGCCAAGGACGAAGTTTGTGACCTATCGAATTATATGATCAGGGGTGTGCTGCGTTATGCATGAAGTCGGTCCCATTCGGGATCTGGATGCGCAGCGATGTAATCGTGATCGAGCTCGTATCCGAGTCCGGGTTTGTCTGGGAGGTGTAGTTCGCCATCACGAATATCCAGCGGATCGGTGATAACTGCATTGTAGTTTTTAATCGAGTGATCGGACATTTCGAGACGGTAAATATTCGGAACATTCATTAGTACGTGTGCACCGGTAATAACGTTGAACGCGCCGGAGGCGTCGTGAGGGCTAATTGGAACGTAATAGGTCTCGGCAAGAATGGCAATGCGTTTCATCTCAGAAATGCCCCCCGTCCAGCAAATGTCGGGCATGATGTAGTTGACCAAGCCCTCCTGCAGGTACGGAGCGAAGTCCCAGCGTGTGTACTTCCTCTCACCGATACAGAGATTGATATCAGTGTTCCTTCGCAGCTGCCGATGTGCCTCGAGACTCTCTGGCTGAAGCGGTTCTTCGAACCAGGTCAAGTTGTACTTCATCATCCGGTTGCAGAGTTCAGTAGCTGTCGAAACATCGAAGTTTCCGTGGGCGTCGATCATTAATTCTATGTCATAACCAATGCCAATTCGGAGGGCACCCATTAGATCATCGGCGTAGGCCGCACCGGCAGATGAGATTTTTCCGTCGATGTAACGTCGGTGATGCTTGCCCTTTTCGGGGCTGAATGGAGCGAGTTTTAGTGCCTGGTAACCGAGTGAAACTTGGCGTTTGGCATCGGCAACGCATGCGTCGATATCGTCGATGTATGAAACATGTGAATAGACAGGGACCGAGTCTCGCATCTTGCCACCAAGCAGATCCCAGACGGGCCGGCCCAGCGCTTTGCCCTTGATGTCCCACAACGCCATATCGATGCCGCTTGCGAGCGTGGTGCCGAATCCACGAGATCCGAGCGTGCCGAAACGCCTGTAGATTCGATGCCATATCGCATCGATGTTGCCTGGATCGAGACCGATCAGGCCCTCCGAGAAATCCTGACCTTCGAGATCGTTTTTGAGCATCTCGTATGCACGCCCTACAACTAGTGCGCCACCACCGCCAGCATTGGTCGACTCACCGACCCCGGTGATGCCTTCGTCGGTATCTATCTCAACAAACAGCCATGATCGAGTG
>CAYTAO010000036.1:19847-22994 GCA_964435915.1 uncultured Dehalococcoidales bacterium | reverse complement strand
ACAGTCACCACATCATATACGCCCACCATCCCGATAAGCATGTGTGCAGCCCAATCATCCCAATCGTACTCTGATACGAGCCAGTCAATCATATCGCTTGTCGCAAGTTGGAGCCCACGGTTCATTGAGCTCGAGAATTCAGGTTGACTACCTACACTGATTATGTGGTCATCCGTTTCTACCCGAACACCTTCGAGACCATGTCCCTTGTTGAGCGTCACTGAGAACTCCACGTCCATAGAAGTTTCCACTCCCGAACCCAAAGGTTCTCCATCGCCCTGAAGTGCATGACCATCACCAACATAGAGGTATGCCCCTTCATGGTATACAGGCAGGTGCACTATGGATTTTTCTCTAATTTCGTTGTAGTCAATATTCCCCCCGTAATTACCGGATGGGCCTGAGGTAGGGGTAAAGTCCCCCGCAGGTGCGACTCCTATACAACCAAGCATGGGTTGCACTGGAAACTCAAGTGAAAAATGTTCACTTTGGTGTTTACGCGCTTTTACGGTATTTCGCTGCAAATTTATGTCCCAGGGCATTAAGTCCGCTCGATCCCTGAGTTCTTCAACGTCAACTAAACCGGTCTCGTATTCTTTCGTATATACATGCTCGACCGATTCCGGGGTAAGAGCCACTAACCCTAAACGGTAGGAAGAATAACCCCAGTCTCTATTGCAGCGTACTTTTGATAGACGAACAGAGATAGAGTCTCCGAGCTCAGCCCCTTCGATATAGAACGGTCCGGTCAGTGGATTTCCAGTCCCAGATGGCCGATCACCTTTAAAATCATGACCGCTAGAATCCACAGTTTTGGTCCTGACCATAACACCCGGTTTTATCTGAGATAAGATCGAATGAGAACGTGAAAACGTATGGTGATAACGACTCGCAATAACTTCTTCAATATCGGTCATGGAAATGTGCTCCATTCAAATTGAAATAACCTATTTTTCCCGTTGTCAGGATTATGCCACAAAGCTAGCGCGCCAATAGTCGCAACACACTAAAAGGAACATCCTGGCAGTACGTGTAATGAAAAACACTGGGATGTCGATCATTTCGTTTGGATTGAAGAATAAGAACACTTACAGGAACATCCTCCTCAATATTGTTCCGAAATGGCACGGGTGTATCCTGTGCCACCTCGCGTTTACGATGAAAATTCGCATGCAGTTACGCTGTGCTTTCCGACATAAGGGGGTTAATACATGGCAGGGCGATTTGACCTCGTTCTACGAGGTGGGCGGATAGTCGATCCCACCAATCAGGTGGACGAAGTGGGCGACCTGGGCTTTCGGCACGGCAAAGTCGCAGCCGTGCGAGAAAGGATCGCTGATAGCCAGATAGACGATATTATCGACGTCACAGGACGTGTCGTCATGCCGGGACACATTGACAGCCACGCCCACTTTTCCAGTCCTTCCGACCACAACATCGACGGCTCGTTGGGCCATGTCATGCTGGCAGAGTCCGGCACGACGACCGCCCTGGATCTGGCCGGAGAGCCATCGGCGTTGGCAAGAGGGATGGTCGCTCGCGGCTCGGGCATGAACGTGGCTGGTCTTCTACTCCTGGTGCCTAATAAGAACGTGAAAGAGGACGATCCGAGTATTCCCACGATGCGCGACACAGTCGCCGACGCGCTGGAGCGCGGTGCCATCGGGGTCAAACTGCTGGGCGCGTCAACTCCGTTCACACCTGAGGCAACTTCCAATGTGATCTCAGCGGCTAATGAACAGCTGGCATGGGTGGCATTCCATGTCTGCACAAAAGAAACGGTTTCGGACATGAACGGGCTCAGGGAGGTTCCTGAAATCACCGGGAGTGGGCGACTTCATATAGCCCATGTCAATTCCTACTGTCGCGGGTTCGTCCTGGACAACGTGGCTGAATGTCGAGAAGCACTCGACATAATTGCGAGTAAACGTGGGCAGTTTGTGACCGAATCGTACTTGGCCCAGGCGAACGGGACAAGCGGTCTGTGCGACGAGGAGGGCAATGTGGTCAGCGGTGTCCCACAGAACTGTCTCAAGGCACGAGGTTATCCACCAACTGACGCCGGAATGAGACAAGCATTGCTCGATGGGTACGGATCAGCGCTGGTCGAAAGCGGTGGCCGAGTGATCCTCGTGACCGGCAAAGAGGCGGTTAGAGTATGGGAGAGAGCAAGTACCAACGCAGCCCTTAGCTTCCCCGTCAACCCTGCGTCATCGGCATTTATTCTCGCCACGGAAAAGTACGACGATGGTGAGTTTCGAATCGATGCTGTGAGTACCGACGGCGGCTCGTATCCCCGCAATGTGGCGATTGAGCGGACAATGGCCCTCGTATCTTTCGGCGCACTTTCGCTATCGGAGGCCGTGGTCAAATTGAGCGTGAACCCTGCTCAAATGATCGGCCTGCTCAATAAAGGCCACTTCTCTATGGGAGCTGACGGGGATGTGACCATCGTGGACTCGGCCAGTGGAAAGGCAGTGATGTCTCTGGTGAGCTGCGTTCCTATCATGATCAACGGAAGGGCCGTCGGCAAGGGCGGCACTTGGATAGTGACCTCTCAAGGCGAGAAGGCAGCGCAGAAATCAGGACTGGCTTACGAGATTCTGGACCTTTCGGGCTCAAAACTGTACTCCGGCTGGTAGTAGGCACAGCCCAGGAATCACCCCAGTCCGAGACTAGATATACGTTGCATAACGTGTTGAACACCATTCCGGAGAAAGATGCGTCGAGTTCTAACTGGTGTCTGGATTTCCGGGAGAGCCGCGCCTGTTGAGATGAGCGGTCGCTGGTAGTCTCATACAATCCTACTTACTGAACAAAATTCCCGCTGTGGAGGGACCTGATGCCAAATTACGACGTTCTGATCGCAGGCGGCACCGTGCTGGATCCAGCCAACCACCGTCACGATGTCGCAGACATTGCCGTCGATGACGGGAAAGTCGTTCGGGTGGAGCCGGAAATCGATCAGGACCTCGCGGCAGAAATAGTCGACGTTACTGGCCAGTGGGTCATGCCCGGCATGATCGACACCCACGTCCACGTTGCCGGGCGTCGACCAACATGGGACCCCGCCCTCGGCATCAAAATGCTGGCGCTGGCAGGCGTCACAACAGGAATCGATTTCGGATGTATCCCCGAGCAATTAAT
>CAYTAO010000036.1:13620-19837 GCA_964435915.1 uncultured Dehalococcoidales bacterium | reverse complement strand
GGCATGAAGCGTAAAGGCGCCGGAATCAACATCGGTGGCCTGTTTATCTTCCGTCCCGGAGACACTATCCCGAACGATGACCCACCACCTGCCGAGGTCAGGGACCTGGTAGCTGCCGCGCTGAGACGCGGCGCACTCGGGGTGAAAATAATCGGTGGGTACGACCCGTTCACACCCGAGGTAACCGCCAACATCATCGCCGAGTGCAACAGACAACGCGCCTACATCGGTTTCCACGTAGGTACAAAAGAAACTGGAAGCCGCCTAGACGGTCTTCGTGAAATTCCCGATCTGGTTGATACCGGCCGACTCCATGTCGCGCATATCAACGCATATACCAGAGGTTCAATCCTCGATCCGCTGGACGAAGTGAAGGAAGCCCTCTCGATTCTCACATCGAAAAAAGGTCAGCTTAATTCGGAGGTCCACCAGGCGGTGCCTAACGGCACTTCGGGCCGTTGCGATACAGATGGAAACGTCTTGGCCAACGTGGCACAGAACTGCCTGAAACTTCGCGGATATCCGACTACCGTGGAGGGTATCAGGCAGGCAATTCAGGATGGTTACGCTTCGGTAATCCGGGAAAAGGACGGCGCCATCGGGTTCGCCGAGGGTGGTGAAGCGCTGGCGATCTACGAGGAACTGCACACAGACTGTCCACTCAGTTTTCCAGTAAACCTGCCCCAGTCAGCAATGCTTCTCACGACTGCTAAGGACAAAGATGGAGACTTCGTGGTTGACGCGGTGGCGTCAGACGGGGGGTCACACCCAAGAAACATCAATATTGAGTCGACGATGGCACTTGTGCGTTTCGGTGCGCTCACGCCGCTCGAAATGGTCACGAAATTGTCATGGAATCCCTCACGAATGTTCGGATTCATCAACAAGGGACATCTCAGCGAAGGAGCCGATGCCGACCTCACCGTTGTCGATCCAGCGCTGGGCAGAGCCACTCGGTCGTTCGTCGCCGGCGAACCGGTGTTAGCCGATGGTGGCGTGGTGGCGAATGGCGGTACACTGCTGATCACTAGCGATGGTGAGGCTTCGGCCGCCGACTCCGGGCTACCTTACGAAGTGGTTGCCTTGGAGCGAAGCAAGTTGTACCAGGGCTTCAACAGTTAAAAGTTAGATTCTTGTCTACCCAGAATACGCCACCGCAATGGACGCAATTCGCAATAACTTTTCCTAAATTACCACCGAGGTGGTGGCTAAAGAACGATTCGATAGGTTGTGGTTCTGGAAGCAGTCGTGATCTGCAATCCCGGATCGATTAACCCGTTCAACTAACCGGTGAAGCCCCTGCAACCATCTGTGCGAAGATCGGCTCCAATCTTCCACGAGCATCTGCCTGCTCCGGATTGTCGGTCGACGGCTGAATCGGATAGTCCTCGTCAGGGTCATCGTTCAGGTCATACAACTGACCATCATCATAGAGCTTCCACCGCATATCCCTGATGAAGCGGGCCTTCCTGAACACTCGAGGATTCATCGGCTCGAAGTGGAAATACACCCAGTCCCGAGGATTTCCGACCTCGCCCTTAAGCTGCGGCAGAAACGACCTTCCGTCCATCTCGTAGCCCGGGGGCGCATCAATCCCAGCGATATCCATGATTGTCGGCAGGAAGTCCGAAGAATCAACCAGCCCGTTTTCGACACTGTTCGAAGCAATGGTTCCAGGCCATTCGCATATCAGCGGAACGTGGGTGCCACGATCATTAGTAAGGCCCTTTCCACCACATACCTCTTCATGATCGTGAACGATCGAACACACCTCCTGCGGTGATCCGTTATCCCCAACATAGATCACCAGTGTGTCCTCCCGAATACCCAGCTCATCCAGTTTGTCGTTTATCCGACCGATTATCTTATCGTGGTACTCAACCATGTCCTTGTAGTAGCGAGTATGGTCTTTACCACCCCCCTCTTGAATCTCGTCCCATGTCTTACCACCAAGCGTCTTGTTCGACATCGGCTCGAAGCCATCGAACTCGGGGTTGTCCGGGGTAGGCTCGAATGGACCGTGAGTCAGGGCCATCGGGAAGTAAACGAAAAAATCTTCATCCTTGTTTCGCTCGACAAAATCCATAATTCGATCAGCGAAAATATCGTCACCGTACTTGCCGGCTGTGTCTTTCAGATACTCACCTTTTTCATAAATAATCGGATCTTTGTAACGAGAACCCTTCTCCTCCGTGTGGTGAGCGTGCCACACGCAGTACTCATCGAATCCGGAATCCTCAATACGCTGACCTTTGTTACGAGCCTCGGGAAACTCCTCGGGCGGGTTGTACGAGTAGAGCTGCCACTTACCGGATATAAGCGTCTTGTATCCAGCGTCCGAGAAAATATGTCCGAACGTAACCTCATCCGGGGCAAGCAGACCGAAACCAATGTAATTCCGGAAGTTGTACTTGCCAGTCATCAACTGAACACGAGTCGGCGTACAGAGCGGTTGAACGTGAGCGTTATCAAATCGAATCCCGTTACTGGCCATGCCATCGAGTACAGGGGTCTTGTACGAAGATCCACCGTCGACTCCGATAGCCTCATAGCCAAGATCATCAGACATGATCAATATGATGTTCGGTCGTTTATCACTCATTTGTGACACCTATTAACCCGCTATTTATTTTTTGGTAGCCGGTATGTTTACGTCTCTAATTGACGATTTTTTAGTCGCGATAACATCGCCACTGATCCACAGCAGCTAAATCACACGATCCCGTCCGTTCTCAGAATCACGCGGTAAATGCCATCGAGAAACAGCAAACCCGACTGTACAAGAAAATCGATGCCTGTAGTCGACCGAAAAGTGATCGATCCGTACTTGTCACGTAAAACACACGACTACCCCAGTGGAAATCCGCCCGCATCGATCACGTCGTTGAACCGGAGAATCCCTTTCGCGACACCCGCACAATCTGAATCTTTCGGAACGCCCGTATCGAGCTCACCACTCCTGTCAGCAAAATCACAAGAAAGAAGTGTTCGACCTGGATGCCTCAGATGTCATCGGCGGCAGTTGTTTCGAATGTTCGAAAAAATTTATCGGTTAATCAGACCAAAAGTTAGAGGCAATGCTGCCTGCCTTCACCCATCAAATTCGGTAAGCAGCCTAACTGATTTCTAATGAACAGCCGCAGCAGGAGCCGCGGCGCGCTCGTTCACCAGCTTGCCACTTGCAAATCGCCTCAGTTTAAACGGCTCAATAAGGTCCGGTGTCTTACCCGTGGCGATCAATTCAGCCATCGTGTACCCGCCGATCGGCCCCGCCTTGAATCCCCATGTACCCCAACCGCACGAAAGCATAAATCCAGGCAGACCGTCCACAGCACCCATGATCGGCGCGTAGTCCGGACTCATGTCGCACAACCCGGCCCACTGTCGCATCACGTTCACGCCACGCAGGAACGGGAACATTTCGAGGGTGTTGGCTGCTAGGTGTTCGAGTGTCTGAAGAGTTGAACGCTGGCTATAGCTCGAATAAGGGTCGACGCCGCCCCCAACCACAACCTCGCCACGATCCGTCTGGTAAATGTAAGCATGAAGATTTGCCGACGATACAGATCGGCTGATGAACGGCTTCAAAGGCTCCGTCACAAACGCCTGCAAGGGATGCGTTACGAGTGGCAACGTCATATTGACCATCCGGGCAATATTCGAGCTCCATCCAGCCGTCGCGCTCATAACAATATCCGATCGAACGACCTGTCCGCCAATATCCACACCAGTGACACGACCACCTTCTATGACGATACCTGTCACCTCGGTAAACGGATGAATCTCGACACCAAGGCTATCGGCACCACGACCATAACCCCACACAACCGCGTCGTGACGAAGCACACCCGCCGTCGACTGGTGAAGAGCACCGAGAATCGGCAGTGGTTTACCCTCACGAAGATCAATCGCAGGAACAAGCCTCTTGACCTCGGAAGGGCCGATCATCTCACTGTCGACACCCAGTAGCCGGTTCATTCCTGTGCGGCTGCGCAGGCCATAAAGCGCCGACTCCGTGTGACCCAGGTCGAGTCGCCCTGACTGGTCAAACAGCAGGTTGAAATTGAGCTCGCCTGCCAGATCCTGATACAAGCTCAGGCTCTCTCTAAAGAACGGAATGCCCTCTTTCGTAAGGTAATTCGCTCGAATAATCGCCGTGTTTCGCCCACTCGCACCGCCGCCGACGTAGCCCTTATCGATAACAGCAACGTTATTAACACCCTGCTTCGCAAGGTAGTAAGCGGTCGAAAGACCATGAACACCGGCACCGATAATCACAACGTCATAGCGGTCTTTCAGCGGGTATCGCCGCCACATCGTATTTTCGGTAAATAGCTGCACGATTACCCGCCCCGCTCCAGCCGTCGCAACGCTTCGTTGCCGAATGGAACCACGCCGTCGTGACCCAACGATTCAAGAACAACTTCCCAAACGTAAACGCCAAACTCTCGTGCAACGTAAAGTTCGAACGCGGCGGCACCGGCGATGTCCATCCTGAGTAAAGTACCGTGCACCTCGGCGAACCCGGACTGCGCACACGCGCCGTCCGGCATCGAACGATCTCGCACATCCAGTGATGTGAGCGAGGCGATTACGTCGCGAGCACGTAGCCCCGCTATCCTCAACACCGTCATACCCGAGGTTACATTTGTAACTTGCCGACTTGGCTCGCCGTCCGTTTCGATACCGACCAAGGCCTGCCAACCGTCGATCGCGGTTGGAGGGCCTACGACCAAAACCTCTTCCGCAGTGAGACGTGCATTAACGAGATCGCCATCCCGCACGATCGAACCAATCGCCGGCACCCTAGCCGACCCAAGCACCGTATCTAGGTCCAGCGATTTGACCCGCACCGCCGTTCGACCCGTCATATCGCACACACCAGCCGAACCGCCCACGACCTGTATCTCATGCTCGACACCACCATAACGCTCGACCATTTGCCAGCCGTAAACCTCAGTGAAAACCGCGCCAAGCCCCACCTGAATCGAATGCAAAGGGCTGAGTCGAGCGATGGTTCCAGTAGTCGTCAACTTCTCAACCTTTCGCCCTCAGGGTCATAGATCGGCTCTGTTGCGACAATGGCTGGCCAGTCTTTGTCCCCAATTCGAATGAGAATTTCTGCGCCTTCTTCTGCGAGTTTTTCAGGCACCCAGCCCAACCCGAACCCCTTTTTCAGAGTCGGGCTCAGTCGTGAACTCGTGACACGGCCAATAGGACCGCCGTTTTCGACAATCGGCTGGCCGTCTTCCGGCACTAAGTCACCCCGCATCACGAAGCCAACAAGCTTCGACTCAGACCCCCGTTCCCTGTTCGCAGCAAGACCAGCTCTGCCAATGAAATCAGGCTTGTCGAATCGCACAGCCCAGCGCATACCAGCGTCCAACGGATCGGTGACCGCATCGGTATCCTGGGAGACGATGATATGACCCTTCTCCAGCCGAAGAATCCGTTGCGCCTCCAGCCCAAACGGCCCGATCCCATACTCAGCACCAGCCTCCATCAAAGCCTTCCAAAGATGCTGTGCATACTCCGAAGGAAAATGAAGCTCCCACCCTACCTCACCAACAAATCCTATTCTCAAGAATATGCACGGCACACCAGCTACAGATCCGCTAACCGACCTCATGTAGCCAAATACATCGCTCGAAAGATCAACGTCCGTAAGCTTCGACAGCGCCTCTCTCGCACGAGGCCCGGCAACGTTGATCGCCCCGTAAGACGACGTCACATTCGTAACGAAAACGTCCATCCCCGTACCCGCGAGCCACCAGTTGAACCAGTCCTCAATAGCGTCCACGTTACCGGTCGTTGTCGAAACGAAATAGTGATCTTCCGATAGCCGGGTCACAGTGCCATCGTCCATGATCGCCCCGTTCTCACCACACAGCAGACCGTATCGAATTCGCCCTTCCCTCAGGTTAGAAAACCGGTGGGTGTAGACCTTGTCCAACAGCTTTCCCGCATCAGCACCACGAACGTCCAACTTGCCAAGCGTGCTCACGTCAATGATCCCGACGCGTTCCCGAACAGTCAGCGCTTCATCCTGCGGTGATCCATAGTTATGAGCTCGCAACCACGGCCCAAGCTCGACCATCTCAGCGCCCGCAGATCGATGGTTTTCGTCCAGTGGCGTTCGTTTCAACGGCATGTGACCCGGACCCGCCAGCGCACCCAGAGGCACTCCTTGGGCTGGAGGTCTCGCGGTGGTCGCCCC
>CAYTAO010000036.1:0-13610 GCA_964435915.1 uncultured Dehalococcoidales bacterium | reverse complement strand
CCCGGTGGCTGAAATCGATCCGCCCATGTGTATAGCCGTCGCCTCAACGAATGCCTTATGGCACATCTTCCCCTGGCATGGACCCATCGTCGAAGTGGTGTAACGCTTCAATGTCTGTATATCGCCAAAGCCCTCTCGAATGGCAACACCGATGTCCTTCGTCGAAACGTCTTCGCAAAGGCAAACAAATTCTTTCTTAGCATTACCGCCGGAAACCGAACCTCCCGGAAGTCGTAAACCGGAGCGGTATTCACTTTCAAGAGCACGCAACTGCGATGAATCATCGTCGGAAACCCCAGCCACCTGGCGACCTGCAGCAACGCCCTGCCCAAAAACAATCCCAAGTTCGTGGAACCCGTTGATATCACCTGCTGTGAAAACATTGTCAGGTAGCTGCGTTGGAACCGACTCCCGAAGCTGCTCGTCAAACTCAACGCTCACTCCTGGCTGTTGTAGCAGCAGTCCGTTCGCCGGTTGTGGCACCCCAGCCATGCAAATCAGATCGCACTTCAACACGCGAATCGAGGAGTCAGGCGCTATCACTTTGACCCGCGAAACCCGCTTCGTGCCACTGGCCGAAACCACCCGGTACCCAGCGAGCACCTCAATGCCTGCCTTACGCACAGCGTCGCCAACGTCACTCGTATCAACACCAGAACGCAAGTCGAGTAACGCCTCTATCTCGATCCCTGCATCAAACAGATTCAGTGCACTGGAATACCCCGCGGCGTTGTCCGTCACAATAACCGCTCGCTTGCCCGGTAGAACCCCGAAAAGCCTCGCCATTCGCAACACCCCGGAAGCGAGCATAACCCCCGGTCGATCATTGTTCTCAAATTGAAATGGAACCTCGAACGCGCCGGTTGCCATCACCACCCGACCGGCACGTAGCTGCATCGACTCAAACCCCTGCCGAATCGCTACAAGATTATCCTGGTAATATCCGAAAGCAGACGCTCCACTCAGCACCTGAATCCCTTTTTGAACCTGGACCCGCTCTCTCAGCGACTCGGCTATCTCCTGACCCGTGCCATCGCCAAGACCATCAATTCCCGAGTACCGAGTCGTGTCTGAAAGAAGGTGACCACCGAGCACCTGTTGGTCGTCGATCAGCACAACATCCAGCCCGGCGTCAGCAGCCTCAATCGCCGCAACCATTCCGGCAAGTCCACCACCAATCACCGCCACATCGGCCTGCATATTTCGGTGTGAGTAGCCCGGCCCGCCGTCATTCAAAATATCGATCCTGCCAAGACCAGCTATCCGACGCACTATGGGTCGAATTAGATCCCACAAAAACTTCGGCTTGTGAAACGCCTTGTAGTAGAAGCCAACCGGAAGCAACCGGTCCATCCGATCCAGCAGAGACCCATAGTCATGGTCAACCGAAGGCCAGGCGTTCTGACGTTTTACCTTCATCCCCGGCTGCACCTGCATCGTGCAGCTGCGCACGTTCGGAATACCATCAACAGTCATCAGGCAGTTCGGGCAGTTACCAGCAGCACAGAGCATGCCACGAGGACGGTGGTATTTGAAGCTACGACTCAGAATATCGATTCCCACAGCAGTAACCGCGGAGCCGACAGTGTCACCTTTATACGCCGAGATCTGTCGGCCCTCAAACTCGAAATCGATCACCGAGTCGCGGTCGATCAGTTCGTGCTTACTACGAGGAAGCCGCTCACCGGTGCCATTATTCGCCATCAGACTGCCCATCGTCATTTGACTCAATTTCAGGCGGCCAACTTGTCTCGATCACTTCGTTTGTATGCGTGTTGCGAACTGCGATGAACCACTTTCTACATCCCATGCTGTGATTCCACCATTCGCGCTGCGGTCCGTCAGCATTCTCCCTGAAAAACAGGTACGAAGTCAGGTCTTCTTTCGATACGTCCGGCTGTGGACGCGTCAGCACCTCACCACCGAATCGGAAGTCATACACGTTTCGTTGTCCACAGTCAGGGCAGTTGAGCAGGAATGCCATGGAAGGTCAGTTGCCGATAGCGCCACCGGTAATACCGGCTAAAACAGCGTCAGATACCGGTCAATCTCCCACTTTGTCACCTGGCCATGATAGTCCGACCACTCGGCTTCCTTGAGCTTTATAAACTCGTCGTAAATGGGCCCGAGCGCGCTTTGCACAACCTCGTCTTTGCGCAACTCACCGATCGCCTCATGAAGTGATTGCGGCAACAGCCGGATACCGCGCTGTTCAATCTCGGCCAGTCCCAGTTCGTACAGGTTGCCTGTATTGGCATTTCCCGGATCGAGCTGGCGGGCAATGCCATCCATTCCGGCAGCAACATAAGCAGCAAACGCCAGATACGGATTATTCGCCGATGAAATCGTCCGGTCCTCTAAATTGCCTGGACCCGCTATGCGGATCATCTGCGTGCGATTATTGTCCCCGTAAGAAATAAACGCCGGAGTCCAGTTGAACCCGGAAGCCGAACTCGTCAGCCCCGCGCCGACTAGCAATCGCTTGTAACAGTAAACTGTCGGAGAAGTCACCGCAGCAAGCGCCGGTGCATGATCAAGAATGCCGGCGATGAACTGGTAACCAAGTTCCGAAGTTCCAAGCCCCATGGGATCGTTTTCATCAGCGAAAAGATTCTCACCGGTCTCAGCATCCGCCAGGTGATAGTGGATGTGACCACCGTTGCCAGTACGATCACTGAACGGCTTTGCCATGTGCGTCGC
Source organism: uncultured Dehalococcoidales bacterium (assembly GCA_964435915.1). Classification (GTDB taxonomy): domain Bacteria; phylum Chloroflexota; class Dehalococcoidia; order Lucifugimonadales; family Lucifugimonadaceae; genus Lucifugimonas. Next base: position 10,910 of record CAYTAO010000036.1, on the reverse strand, counting down.
AATGGCACCGTATTTCTGGGCGATCTGACTCGTCATCATCTTGAAGAAAGTGTATCGATCAGCGGTTACCAGCGCATCGTCGTAAACGAAATTGATCTCGTACTGACCGTTAGCATCCTCGTGATCTGCCTGATAAACCCCCCAACCCAGCTCGCCCATGGCGTCCATCATGTCTTTCAGGTAGTCCATCACGTTCGACATACCCTTGAAGTCGTAACACGGCTTCGCAAGCGAATCTATATCGTTCGGGTCCCACACCCGTATCCCATCATCCGTCCTCGTAACCAGGAAATGCTCGGGTTCTATCCCCACCTGAAACGAGTACCCGGCAGAACGCACAGAAGACAACACTCGCTTAATGTTTTGTCGGGCGCAGAAAGGGTGAGGCTTGCCATCTACGAACAGATCACAGGCAAATCGAGCCATACCATCGCGCCAGGGGAGCGGTGTGTATGTATCGATATCAGCGCGGGCCAACATGTCGTGCGAATGAGGACCCTGCCCCATTCCTTCCACCGCCGCACCCGCAAAACCTGCACCGTCATCGACAATGTCGTCAAAAGTCGATGCAGGTACCATCTTTACTTTGGGCGAGCCGTTGATATCCACGAACTGGGCAAGCAAGTACTCGATGCCTTCATCCTTGATCTTCTTTTGCACATCACTTCTGGTAGCCAAAGAACCTGCTCCCCCGAGTTTTAGTTAGCGTTCTCTAAATTCCAAACACTTTGTTCGTGCCGACAAGTGGCACCTGGGCCATCGCTGACGCCTCGATCGTGAGTGCTGCGAGATCTTCTGGCTCAAGGCTCTTTACATCACCCTTACCCAATGAACGAGTCAGAAGCGCAAGCTCCATCGTCATCGAGTTGAGGAAGTTGGCGACCCGCTCCGCACCCTCGTGCGGAGCAAGCCTCTTGACCAGATCAGGATTCTGCGTGGCGATCCCCACCGGGCACTTGCCCGTGTGGCATCGATTACACACACCCGCAGGCAAACCTATCTCTTTCTCAAAATCCGCTTCCGGAATATCGCGGTTGCAGTTAAGCGCAATCAGCGCAGCAATACCAATCGCACAGGCGTCAGCCCCAAGCGCCAGTGCCTTCGCAACGTCCGCACCACTTCGAATACCACCCGAAGCGATAAGACTGACCTTCCGGTAGAGTCCGATCTCCTTCAGCGCTTCGCGAGCAAGCACAATCGCCGGCACCGTCGGGATTCCACTGTGATCCAGCAAAATCTCGGCCGACGCACCCGTCCCCGCAACCATGCTATCGATCACTATCGCGTCGGCGCCCGCCTTCGCAGCCAGCTTCACGTCATCCTTAACACGGCATGCGCCAAGCTTTACGTGAATCGGTACCTTCCAGTCGGTAGCCTCCCGCAACTGCTCGATCTTGATAGCAAGGTCATCTGGTCCGAGCCAGTCTGGGTGCCGCGCCGGGCTGCGCTGGTCAACTCCCGGTGGCAAATCTCTCGAAATAGCAACCTCGTCCAGCACCTTCACGCCCATCAACAGACCACCTGTGCCGGGCTTCGCACCCTGCCCGACCACGATCTCGATCGCCTGTGCACTCGCCAGGTGATTCGGGTTCGAGCCGTACCGACTTGGCAGTACCTGGTAGATCAACTTGTCCGAGGCTTCACGCTCTGCCGGAAGCATCCCGCCATCACCGGTACAGCTGGCCGTGCCAACCATGCTTGCAGCCTTACCGAGCGCCGTCTTCGCATTCGCCGAAAGCGCACCCCAGCTCATGCCCGTAATGTAAACGGGAGTATCAATAACAAGAGGGTTCTCGGCGTTCAATCCACCGAGCTCCACCCTGGTGTTGCACTGCTCCTTGTAGCCCTCCAGCGGGAAGCGGGTCAAACCCGTCGAAAGAAATGTCAGATCATCGAAATGAGTCACCTTCTGGTGCGTGCTCATGCCCCTGATTCGGTATCGACCAAGATCCGCCTTCGAATGGATATCGTCCACTGTCCACGGAGCCCATATCTGGTTGTTGCCCGTTACCATGCGTCTAATTCCCTAACAATCTGGGCGCTAAATCAGCGTCCGCTCCAACCGTTCCAGTGTGTCGTAGTGATACAGCTTCTTTTCCGAAACGATCTTGCGGAACTTAGGTCGATCCGTAATGCCGTTCTGTTCCAGCTCGTTCCAGAGATCGATCAACTCATCCTCTGTCATATCGTCGAACATTGCATCGCTCCCGAGCGAACCGACCTCGCCTCCGACGTAGATCGTACCCTCGTACATCGAATCACCCGCTGCTTCTCCAACATCACCACACACAATAATCCGACCCTTTTGCATCATGAATCCGGTGAGAAATCCGGAATCTCCCCCGACGATAAGAGTGCCACCCTTCATACCACTCCCGGCACGGGCACCACTGCTCCCACCTATGAATATCTCGCCGCCCCGCATACTCGCCGCTACTGAAGCTCCAGCGTTTCTACTAAGCGATATCTTTCCGCTCATCAGGTTCTCGCCCAACGCCCACCCGGCGTTTCCGTCTATAGATATCTCAGGCCCATCAAGCTGTGATGCAGCGTAGTAGCCAACGCTGCCTTCAATGGAGATCGAGCACTTGTCTCGAACACCGACTGCCAGGTTGTGCTGGGCTGCCGGGTTTGTGACAACTATCTCGGCAACGCTTTTTTCAGCCAGATCCTTGATCTTCCGGTTCAACTCACGGGTCGTCAGTTCACCCGCATCTAGGCTGACCAAGTCATCACCTCGTGCTCCTGCGGCTCCGTACGAACAAGCTCGTCAGCAAAAACGCTGCGTAGCGCGACTTCCTCAGAAGCAATAGCCACCACTGAATCGGTCTCCATCAGAACCAACGGCTTCGCAGCCCAGCGGTCCTTCGCGTAACCCATGCCATCTTTCGTTGAAACAAGATAAGTAAACGTGCCGTCAAGATCTTTCAGCGACTCACGGAGGGCTTCTTCGAGGTCCATACCTTCAGACAACTTATCTGCAAGATAAACAGCGATCAGTTCGGAATCATTGTGAGTCTGGAAATGGTGTCCACGGCTCTCATGCTCACGCTTCATGCCGTGATAGTTGGTCAACTGGCCGTTGTGAACCACGGTGACATCAGTGAACGGGTAAGCCCAGAACGGATGCGCGTGACTAATATCGACAGCACTCTCGGTCGCCATTCGCACGTGCCCGACACCATGAGTTCCAGAAAGCTTCTTGATTTCGTGGCGCTCGTCTATCGCCATCGGAGTTCCGACATCCTTGATGACCTCGGAATTCTCACCAATGCTGTGCAACACCACGCCGGGTGTTTTCAGCAGTGCATCGGCAAGCCGAGGCACATCACCCTTATAGTTGGCAGTCAACCTGAGGTAAGAATCACGAGCTTCAGCAGAGACGATCGCACCACCGTTGACCGCCAACGTCTCTTTGGCTCGATCGATCGTATCGGCCACAGGTGAAGATTCATCCGCCCATATGCGAATCAAAAGGTCAGAATCAAGCGATTCGCCCGAGACTGTCACCCCCGATGAATCATGGCCACGGTGAACCATCGTTTCCAGCATCTTGACCAGCTCGTCGCCGATGGGGGCAAGACCGGTCAACCGGCTTTCCTTGTACATAATACCGGCGATTCCACACATTATTTTTCACCAACTTCATCTCAAGCCTAAAACCAAAAACAAAAAGTAGTGCCCGTAGAATTTCGAAAAAAGACGAACTAAAGGGACTGAAATCGTTGCAAATCCCATTCAAAACTACCGAGGTAACGAGCGGGCATAGTTTACACGCGAACTTCCATAACCGGACATGAATCGATCAGGATTCACAACCGATTACAATCGGGCTTGGCATCTTGCAATCTACTCGTTGCCCGGTCACTATAATTGCAATACAAGTTAATCCTGGATTTGTTCTGGTAGGGTTTGTGCTTCGACGACTCGTCTGGAAACGGAATATGAATGACGAAAACATTAAATTAATGGCCCATCTGATGCGACGAGCCGGATTCGGAGCATCGAGAGACGAAATCGAACGGCGAGTGGCCACCGGTTACGAAGCGACGGTCGAAGAGCTCCTGAACCCCGAGACTCAAGAACCTGTCGACTATTACGAATTTCTCCGCTACTACCCCAACTGGTGGAAGCCCGGCACCATGGGCGGTCGCGGCCACGCTGGCTGGGTCTGGCGAATGATCAAAACGCGGGCACCACTTCAAGAGAAGCTCTGCCTCTTCTATCACCAGCTATTTGCCACCGGTGTCTCGAAAGTCGATCATTACGATGAAATCGAAGACATGCTCGATATGTTCCGCGAAAAAGGGATGGGCAGCTACAGGACCATCCTTATCGAAGTGGCGCGAAACCCAGCCATGCTCTTCTGGCTCGACAACCACGAGAATCACGCAACATCGGTCAACGAAAACTGGGGACGTGAACTCCTCGAACTCTTCTCGATGGGTATCGGCAACTACACCGAAACCGACGTTCGAGAGTGCTCAAGAGCATTCACCGGCTGGACGATGACACATAAATTACCTCGGTTCCACATGGGGCGTTTCGACTGGGAGTTCGAGTTCCGGCCTGAAGACCATGACGCCGGCGAAAAAGAATTTCTTGGTCATACCGGAAACTTCGGCGGTGAGGAAATCGTTGACATCATCCTGTCCAAGCCAGTGACGGCAGGGTTCATAGCGCGCCACCTCTACAGCTTCTTCGTTGCCGCCGAACACCAGGTTCCGGCATGGTCAGTAACACCACCAAAAGACCCCGAAGCAGTCCAAGCAATCGCCGATGATCTGATCGATACCGACTACAACATGGGCGAAGCTCTACGGTTCATTCTGCTATCTGACTTCTTTAAGGAAGCCCAGTTCGCAAAGGTGAAAAACCCCACAGAAGTCGTGATTGGGACGCTGAGGCTAGTCGGAGACACAGATCGTGTTTCGCCGAAGACGATGGAATGGTGCATCGACATCACCAACATGGGACAGGATCTGATGAATCCACCAAGCGTGGAAGGCTGGCACTCCGGTATCGAATGGATCAACTCGGGCACGCTAATGAAGCGAACCAACTTCACTGCCGAGCTGATCAGCGAATACTCCCGACCCGGCGTCGTGAGCATCATGAACCGGGTAAAAGCTGCCGGTACTGCACCAGAAGCCGTGATCGACGCCTGCCTCGACGTGATGGGTCCACTTGAAATCCCAGCCGAGGCACGTCAGGAGTTGATCGATCACGCCGCGTCGCTAGGCCCTATCGACTGGTCAGATGAATCTACATCAGATGGCGGGGCCGCGAGGGTATCCGAAATCATCCAGCTCATCGTCGCCCTCAGGGAATACCAGTTCGCCTAGATATCCACCAAGATAATTATTTACTGAACAACAGGAGCCCAGATATTACTACCAAGAAAAAAGACCCCGTAATAGTTGTTCTTCAACTCACCGGTGGAAACGACTACCTTAACACAGTAGTTCCCCACGCCGATCCCTTCTATCGAGATTATCGCCCAGTTGTGAACGTCTCTGAAGAAGCGGTGTTGCGACTCGACGACCGGATCGGTTTTCACCCGTCAATGGCTCCAATCCAGAAGATGTATCAGGACGGCAACGTGGCCATCCTCCACGGTGTCGGATATGAAAACTCCCCACGCTCACACTTCCGGTCGATGGATATCTGGCACACCTGCGAACCCGCCACACTCGGCACCGGTCGCAACAGTCGAAAATATCGACAGCTACGGCATGCTCACCGGTCTCACCCCCGAAGAAAAGCTCTCGAGGGTTCTTAGTCGTTACCGCCGCGTCTACTCACCTGCCATCGGAACCGGACCAGTAATGGACTATCTCGGCCAGACCGGTCTCGACGCACTCGAAGGTGCCGACATCCTCGCCGCAGCCCCCGCCAACTACTCATCGATCATCGAATACGCCGATTCTCCCGTTGGGAAAAAGCTGAAGGGTATCGCCCAGATTCACCTCGCTGGACTCGGCTCTAGAATCTTCTACCTCGATCACGGCGGGTTCGACACACACGCCGACCAGATCAGCACCCACTCCCAACTCTGGAGCGAAGTTTCAAGAGGAATACAGGATTTCTTCGACGACCTCAAGTCCCATGGCGAAGCCGACAACGTCGTCATGTTCTTGTTCTCCGAATTCGGTCGACGTGTCCAGGACAACGGCGGTGGTACCGATCACGGCGCAGGCGGCGTCTGCCTCGTAATTGGCGACAGCGTCAAGGGCGGACAGTACGGCGAATACCCGTCACCCCGAGAAGCTGATCTCGAGCAGGGTGACCTCGTTCCCTCCTCCGTTTTCCGGAGTGTCTACTCCACTCTGGTTGAAGACTGGATGGGTCTCGACCCGACAGAGGTCGTGGGCGGCACTTTCGAAAAGCCTGAATTCATCCTGAAATAACGCCGTAGCTAGAGAAATCAACTCAGTAACAGTAGAAATAGAGTAAATGTCACCCTCACTCACCACCTCGGCCGCCGGCCGTGCATATGACTACACCCGCGTAGTCGGTGGCCGTGCGCAAATGAACGGCGTAGTCGGCATGGCACTTGGCCAGAACGACGATGTCTACATCACCCAGAAAGCGTTGTTTTTCTTCGACGTATCGAAGCTGACAATCGGATCGGAAACTGACGACGAGGTGCTGGTCGCGTCGTTCAGGGAAATCGAGCAGAGCCATTTTGATGACGCCTGGCCCTCTTGCCTCGCGGTCAGCCCCGAGCAAGAGGTCTACGTAACCGACGAGCTGCGCAACGGGATCAACGTGTTCGACAGCGACGGAAACTTCATCCGAAGTTTCGGGGAGCCCGGAGCAGCACCCGGCCAGTTCGACCGACCCTCCGGAATCATCTTCGCCGAAGACGGCTCAATGTACGTCTCCGACACGATGAATCATCGGATTCAGCAGTTGAGCGCAACCGGCGAAGTGATCAACATATTTGGAAGCCAGGGTGGAGATCCCGGCCAGTTCCAGTCTCCATGGGGTGTGAACGTCGATCCAACGGGCAACGTATGGGTTGCCGACCACAAGAACCACCGGGTTCAGCAATTCGACTCTACAGGTAACTTTATTCGTGCCGTCGGCAGCTACGGCTCCGACCCAGGACTACTCGACCACCCAACCGATGTCGCAGTGGACCCCGATGGCGATATCTACATCTGCGACTGGGCGAACGATCGCGTTCAGGTTTTCAACGAGGCAGGCGAGTACGTTCTTCATCTTGGCGGCTCGGCAATAGAGCTATCAATGTGGCAAAAACGCTACGTCGAAGCCAGTCCCGACATAGTAAAAGCCCGACGGCGCGTTCAAACGCTCGAGCCCGAAACAAAGTTCGCACTCCCCACCAGCGTCAGGTTCGACGTTGCAAGAAATCGCCTCTACGTAGTCGACTCCCAGCGCTGGCGAATCCAGATCTTCGACAAGATCGACAACTACGCCGAACCCCAGTTCAACATCTGATCACCAAGGAACACGAAAATTGAGAACAACTGCTGACGCCGTCATCATTGGCGGTGGTGTGATGGGCGCGAGCATCGCCTACCACCTCTCTGAAAAGGGCTTCACCAACGTCGTTCTACTCGAACGCACAGCCCTCGCCGCCGAAGGCACAGGTCACTCGGGCGCAATAGTCCGCCAGCACTACTCGCAAGCCCCCATCATCCAGATGGCGGTACGGTCAGTCCAGATATTCGAAGAGTTCAAAGAGCGCACCGGGCGCACCAACATATTCAGCCAGACCGGATGGATCAAGATAGGCTCCTTAGAAATGCGACCCGAAATGGAACGCCTGATCGGACGACACCGAGCATTCGGCGTTAAAGCCGACATGCTTACCATCAGTGAGCTGGAAAAACTGATCCCCGGTATCAACACCGACGGTATCGGCGCCGCCATCATCGAACACAACGGAGGTCACGCCGACCCCGTAGCAACAACCGAAGGACTCGCCGACGTCGCCAGGTCCCGTGGCGTTGAAATCCAGGTAGGCATCTCGGCGACGGGCATCGAAACAATCGACAACAAGATCACAAGCGTCATCACCGACAACGGCACTATCTCCACAAATATCGTCGTGAACGCAGCCGGTCCCTGGTCCCCCGTGGTCGCCGGATGGGCAGGCGTGGATCTACCCATCAAGGTCACCCGCGAACAAGATCTCGTTCTCGAAACCGATGATGCCGATCTACGCCCCGAGTACGCAGTCTCCAACGGGCTCGATCGAACCTACTGGCGACGTGATCGCGGGCGACTCCTCGCCGGAGACGGCCACCCGAAAGAAAACGAGTTTGTAAATCCAGACAACTACAAATCGACACACGATACAAACTTCGAAACGGAATTAATGGTCCAGCTCAAGCACCGCATTCCAAGATTCGCCAATAACGCGAGAGTGATCGGTGGCTATGCAAGCCTCTACGACGTAACACCCGACTGGCACCCGATTCTCGGGCGAGTCGAAGGTATAGACGGCTACATTAACTGTAACGGCTGGAGCGGACACGGTTTCAAGTTGGGACCAGCGGTAGGTGAACTAATAGCAGAGGAAATAGTCGACGGCAGATCATCCTCAATCGACATCTCAACCCTCAACCTCGACCGCTTCGCAAAGGGAGCACTGCTCTCAGGCTCTTACGCTGGAAACCAGGCCTGAACTTCGCCTGCTCTAGAACGATGTAGGTGATTTCTTCTTTCTTCGCTGTCTAAATCGACATGAAGGACGAGAAGTCGATTGTGTCGATGAAAGGCCAAACCCGCTTTTCATGCGCTGTTTGGGCTAATTGGACCGGTTGTTGAGGCCGGGAGACTCGAACTCCACCAATCATCTCTTGGTTCCAGTAGTTCGGCCTGGTGAATCTTGATGTTGGCGCAGTGGCGCAATAACGTCGTTTCAAAAGGTGAGGGTGAATTACATTCTTGTTGATTCACGAGTGAAATTAGTTTCTCAATAACAGCAATCTTCTTACCGTGATTTTCGGTGAGGATTCGATTGACAAGGGTGGTTTTTCCCGAGCCTAGGAAACCCGATTTAAACGGTAACCGGCACTCTTACATCAGTCTCAGTTGTGGTTATTAGGAACTCCGGACCGTCTCATGGATAATTTATTGATTTCAACTACCGTTTTGAAGAAGAGCCAACCGAGCCTGCCACCGGGGTCCATTGGTGGCAGGCTCGGCTGGACTATCCGATCAGCTTCTTGGCAAGCTCTATATCGGCCTGACCAAGAATTCTGAATACGTTGCTACTTGGATCTTCGGCGGCCACCCCCCGAACAGCCGTTCGGCCGTTTTTCATGGTGACTAGTTCAGGATCCTTGATTTCGACAACCTTCTTTAGCTTCACGGAATATGCGGTCAGTTTGTCCATCTGAATCTCCTTTTGGAAACTTCCTGTGTTTTCACACCGTGCGCAGATCTACTTGTCCGCAACGTTGCCTTCCCTAGGTTTGTTGGATACGTTAAAGCTCGATCGGAGAACTTGTATTTGCGGAATTAGCCACATCGAAGAGCAACTCGAAGCGACTCAAGATTTTGATTCATGATTGAGAAGTAGTTCGCTCCTGCTTCCAGTTCGGCTGGAGTCAGCGACTCCATGGGGTGAAGCGGAAGAACTTCAGAACCAGTTTCCGCCGCGACTGTGTCTACCAGAGCACTTCCGGCAACCGGTTCTTGAAGCACGTGGCCTACGCCTAGATCACCAATCGCATCGATGATCTGGGCGACACTCTGTGGACGCGCATCACTTTCGGTGCTCAATCCCTGCAATCCGATTTGCTCGATCCCGTAGGGCTCGGCCAGATGTCCATAAGCCAGATGAGACACGATGATGTGATCAAAATCACATGAATTCAACGCGACCTTGAAGCTTTCATCAAGGGCAGTCAGTTCTGCAACGAGTGCGTCTGCGTTGTCGGCGTAGGTGCTAGCACCTGCCGGATCCGCATCACTGAAAGCAGTCTGAATAGCACGAACCTGGCCAACTGCGTCGAGCGGGTTCAACCACACATGTGGGTCAACCCCATCTTCGTGGTCGTCACGACCGTGTTCGTCTTCGTGTGAATCTTCTCCGAGCTCGTCGTCTTTATGTTCTGCATGATCGTGCTCAACGAGAACAGACTCGATTTCTTCGATTCCAACGTTTGCTGAAATCGCGCCGGATTCGATCTGACCGACGATTCCTTCAAGCTCTTCGATCAGTTTGTTGAGGTGCTCATCCTCAGTGTGTTCGTCCTCGTGGCCTTCGTGATCCTCGTCTCCGTGCTCTTCATCTTCGTGGCCTTCGTGATCCTCGTCTCCGTGCTCTTCATCTTCGTGGCCTTCGTCCTCATGACCTTCATGCTCGTCATGGTCACCTTCGAACGAGTGCAGGACCTCTTCGATCTCAACAACACCCTCGTCAGCTGAAATATCTCCGTGTTCGACCTCTTCAATGACATGGGACAGTTTTTCGGCCAACTCGGCCTCTTCATCACCATGTTCATCGTGCTCGTCGTGCTCGTCGTGCTCGTCGTGCTCGTCGTGCTCGTCGTGCTCGTCACGATGATCATGAGCCAGCACCGCATCGTCGGCTATGTCGGCAGCTTTGACAACGACCAGCGATTCGTTCTGAGCTGCTGCAATAGCAGCTTCAACCCAAGACTCGAACGCCGGGTGGTTGTACACAAGGACATCAGCCTCGCCGATCGAGATGATGTTGCCTGGAGTCGGCTCGAAATCATGAGCGTCGACACCTGCCTTGATCAGTGACTCAACCGATACACGATCACCACCTACTTGTCGCGAGAAGTAGGTCATCGGGTAGATGGTTGTGATCACACTCAGTACAGGTGGTTCGGTCGGCTCCAGTGTCGGTTCTGACGTGGGTTCTGACGTGGGTTCTGACGTGGGTTCTGACGTGGGTTCTG
>CAYTAO010000035.1:0-23113 GCA_964435915.1 uncultured Dehalococcoidales bacterium | reverse complement strand
ACTTGGAGTGTCGGTATCCCGAGGACGACGTTTTTAGCTACAGGATCTGCAGGTGCTTCAACCTCGCCAAGCGGACCGCTCATCAGAACAGTTGGCTCGGGCATGTGGTTCTTGAACCTAACTGTTGTGTCGGCTTGAAGCATTACCCTTGCTGGCTTGAATCCGTTTTCGTGAATTTCAACGATGACTTCTGAAACGTCCAAACCTCCGTGCCCGATCATGATCGATCCCTGTGTTTCGATCGGGTGGGCGTGAAACAGCACCGTAAGATTGTCGAAATCTTGGTTGAACGTGAACTCGTAGTGCGCGCCTGCGTCTAGCTTGTCGACGAACACCCCACCGTGCGCCACAAGGTCGATTTCAGTGTTCGTGCCCTCTCCCATATCCATGGCAGCGTCGTGGCCATCGTGGCCGTCGTGGCCGTCGTGGCCATCGTGGCCGTCGTGGCCGTCGTGGCCATCGTGGCCGTCGTGCTCTTCATCGAGTAACGAGGTCACCCTGAGTGAAACCCCGTTGAGCATCCCTTCGACGGCCGGTTCATTGATGAACCCTACGACGAAGTTGTAGTCACCAACGGCGCGACCTTCATGCGCGAGCACGGTAGTAGTTCCGAGTACAGCGAATAAAACTGTAAGTAAAAGTACGGCGCGTGTGCGCCAACTAAAAATAGACATTGTTGTCCTGCCCCTATAAGCGAGCTAGCCCGAATAAATCAGTAGTTGGACGGCTATCCGAGTCGTGGAGGCCTATCAAGAGGAGCGATCGCTTCGGTGCCGGTGATGGGGGATTCTCCGAGGCGGATTGCGATCAAGTGGTCATCGTAGCTGGGAATTTGCGATTCCAGCGTGGCACCGTCGAGTGTTAGCGAACCGTGCGCTGAATAGACCGAAGATGTTAAAAATGATATGCCATCACCATTCACCCCAGAGATGTGGCTGTGTTCAGAAGACGCCATCGAGTGTTCGTGTGTGTTGGTCGCTTCACCCACTAGTATGTGGGCGTGCGCAGGTGATCGATCAACGTAGTGGTGGTCGAGCGCGGGTCCTACAAAAGGGATGATCAGTCCCATCACCATCAATGCAGGGATGAAACTCAGAACGAACGACAATGACGCCCGTATCATCCTATATTTCACTCGTTTTGCCAAAAACTATCAGCCCTTTTTGCCGTTACGATTGCGAATCGCACACAAGCTAGTGTATCGAAGATGTCGTCTAGAACCATGTTCGAGCAACGACTCAATATATTTTAGGATGAGGATTACACGAAGTGACCAAGCGAACCGGCGGCGAGATTGTCCGTGACAGACTACTGGCTGAGGAAGTGCCGTATCTCGTTGGGATTCCGGGACACGGGATCATCGCTATGCTTGATGCTTTCATGGCTTCGCAAGAACAGATAAGGGTTCTACAGGTCCGTCATGAGCAGAGCGCCGTCCATCTCGCAGACGGCTACTACAGGGTTTCGGGCAAGCCGTTAGCAGTCTTCACGTCGATTGGTCCCGGAGCATTGAACACTGCTGTTGGTCTTGGAGCCAGTTACGTCGATTCGACTGCGGTTCTGGTTCTTTCTGGCGAGACTCACACCTACATGGAGGGTCGGGGAGTTCTCCAGGAAGTCGAGCGAAAACAACCTGCCAACGTGCCGTACGCGCTTGAGCCGCTTGTGAAGGCTGGATATCGACCGCGATCTCAACAACAGCTGCATGACGATCTTGGCAGTGCGTTTCAAGAGATGACAACAGGCCGACCAGGTCCAACTTTCGTGAGTTTGCCAATGGACGTTCAGGCAGAGGAGAGTGATGTTCCCGATCCTGAGCCGACGAGCGTCGCCGCGCGTGAGAGCCTGTCATCCGAAGCTATATCCGGTATAGAGAGCGCGGTGCAACTGCTGATCGACGCTGAGCGGCCGGTTATTGCAGCCGGCGGTGGAGTGACTCTAGCCGGTGCTGAGCAGGCGTTGATCGAACTGGCAGAACGAACGGGGGCAGCTGTTGTAACGACGCTTCAGGGCAAGAGCTGTTTTCCAGAGGATCACCCGCTATATGGCTGGCATTTGGGTACGAAAGGCACGTCGATCGGAAACTCGCTAACGACTTCTGCGGATGTGATTCTATCGGTCGGCACTCGATTTACCGATCAGGTCGCCTCATCGTTCCGTGCAGGTACTACTTTCACTACTGACGATACCAGGCTCATCCAGATAGATATCGATCCGCGGGAGCTCGGTAAAAACTACTCGGGCAATGTTGGGATTCAAGGCGATGCTGCCCGGGCATTGGATGCCATCACTGCGGGACTGTCCGAGCGCGGTCATTCAGTGGACTATGAATCGACCGCGTATTTCGCCCAGATCCAGAAGCTGCGAGAGAGGTGGCTGGACGAAACTGCAGAGCTTCGTGAATCTGACGCGGTACCCTCTACGGTTCCTAGGTTTTACAAAGAGCTTCGAGAAGTGTTGAAACGGGATGCGATAGTGGTCACGTCATCAGGTCACGCGCAGGCCTGTGTGCTGGAATTCCCGTTTTACGAGCCACGAACAAACCTTACTTCGGGTGGTTTTTCGACAATGGGTTGGGCTTACCCAGCGGCTTTGGGCGCCAAACTGGCGGCGCCTGATAAACAGGTCGTAGCCGTAATCGGTGACGGCGATTTCATGATGACGATGCAGGAGATGGCGACTGCGAGGGAGTACGGAATCAACGTTGTGGTCGTGTTGCTGAACAACTACGGCTGGTACTCGATTCGAGACCTGCAGATGGCCGAGTTTGGTGAGGACAGGGCTATTGGTATTGACTGGGATGCGGATAAGTCGCCTAATTTTGTGACGATCGCTAAAGGTTTCGGCCTACAGGCTGAATCGGTGTACCAGCCCGATGATATTCAAGCTGCAGTAGTACGGGCACTTGCAAACGACGGGCCGTCGCTTGTCGAAGTAAAAGTTGCTCGAGACTTCCCGAACTCAGGCAGCGCGGTTTTCGGGTGGTGGGACGTACCGATCCCGGCGTATCTCGAAGATCGCAGAGCTGAGTACGAACAGGCGCGAAAAGACATAGAACCACCGCCAGCGTCAACCATGAGGGGATAGCACCCTCAGCGAGAATTAGTGCGAGTGTGCGGCCGCGTGGCCCGCTTCCTGCTTGTGTGCCTCCTAGTGATCCGATGGAAATATCCATCATTTTTTCATGATGATGTTCGCTGAGTTTTTGCCCTGATCGTACCAGCCTCGAGCATGGCGAACCTCAATTACATGAAGAAGACGAGCACTGTTGCGAACAGCTCCCACACGATATCTAGGTAGATGGGGTTGTATTCCATTGCCCTTAGTTCCTTTTAGACCAGCTAACAAGTCAGCTCTCGATAATTGGTAATTGCCGACAATCGGGTCGACTTGCACCGCAACGATTGAGTTCGCAAGGATTTCTCGGTCTCCTCAATCACTCGCCTTATGTAACGGTAGAAAGGGTTTGTTACACACCGGTTGCAAAGTTGTTGCACTAATTCGTCCTCGATGCAACGGACGTGTTTCGTGGATGTACCAGAGTGTGGGGCGTCACTGCGCCATCTCCCTCAGGAGAGGGTTGGGGTGTGGGTGAGAGTTTTCAATTGAGCTTAGGTCTACATCGGCGAGCTACATGCATTGCCGATGTAGACCTACCCCCCGGAGAGAGGATTGAGGTAAGGGGGAATGCCATCGCACAATAAAAAACGAGTAAGATTCCTCCGGTAAACCAACGAATCCACCCAACAGGATCAAAATGGCAAAACGAATCAACCGGGCCATCGAACTACTTGAACAGGACCAGCCGATCTACTACGACGGTGGCCACACAGGCCACATCCTCACCTACCAACAGGGGCTAAAAGACGCTCACACGTGGGCCGACTACATCAACGTGGGCATGGAGCACGGTGCGTTTGATATGACCGGGCTCGACAACTACATGCAAGGTCTTATCAACGGTGGACCTACGAACAGTGGACATCGCACGCCGCCGGTCATTGTCGAAACACCGGTTGAGGGTTCATCCGAAGAGATCATTCGATTCAACGCATGGCAGTTCCGGATGATCCTGGCCCGCGGAGTTCACGGAATCCTACTTTGCCAGGCAGAGACTCCCGACGCGGTTCGCGCTTTTGTTGAGTCATGCCGTTACCCGATCAATATGGCGGGTGTTGGTTACGGATTAGCACGGGGAACCCGCGGAGTCGGTTCTCAGCCGACTTCGGCTCCGGTGTGGGGCGTCGATGCTGACACTTATGTCGATAAGGCTGATCCGTGGCCGTTGAATCCCGAGGGCGAGCTGCTTCTTGGAGTGAAGATCGAGACGGTTCGAGCGCTTTCTAATTGCGAACAGTCGCTTTCGGTGCCGGGACTTGGATTTGCAGAGTGGGGTCCGGGCGATTTACACATGTCGTTTGGTATCAAGCGCGATGTGAGCAAGCCGATGGACCCTCGGTTGGCCGAGGCGCGAGAACGAGTCAAGAACGCATGTAAAGAGAATGGACTAGCGTTTTTAGACGGTTGTTCTCCGGAGAACATTACAGACAAGATCGACGAGGGTGTGCGGATTGTCGCAGGTCACCGCACTGAAACCGCTGAAGTTGGTCGGGCATACTCAAATCGAACCATGCCTGTACGGTAATCGATAACCGGCTGAAATATTTTGCCTAGTGGTCCCCAGTCGGACGGATGGGCAGCGATGAACTGGTTGTATTTGTAAGTCATGCCAACAGTCTCGGTCGGCAACAGCTTACATGCCTCTCCCCGCGGGCATTTTAGTGCGGTTGTTACTTTTTCTTTAGGATGTGTGGGCTCAGTTTGGTAGAAGTAATGGTTACCTCCACTCCGCTGCGCTTCGGTCGGAACGAGGCCAACCCGGCGGGTCCTAACGCCAGACCGCATCGATCGCTTCGAGTGATGCCTCAATGGTCAATCCAGCTGAGCCTGGAGCGAACACAGTCACCCCAACTTCGTAACCGCCTTCTTCATAGGCGATGTCGGTTGCCAGATAGTTGATGTGGCCGTTGCTGAATCCCGAGAAGACTGTGTTTGCGGAACTTGATCGCTTTTTTATTTCATCTGCAAGCTCGACGAACGGTTCAACCGGTATCGAAACCAACACGGTCTCACCGATCCGCATCGACTGGACCCTGATCTCGATGTGCCAATCGCGAGTGTGTGAATCGGAAAGTCGGGCGACGCTTAGCTGAATGTTTGCCCGCATGACTTTCGACACGGCCTGGCGCACTTCTTCTTCTGACGCGCCAGAAGCCCTAACAGCTTCAAGTTCTTTTTCGCGAATATCAAATGTTTCTTGCGCTTCCGTTAGCGTCAGGACATCTCGACTCGGCAGCTCAATAGGAATGTTGCTTACGGCAACCGTATCGTCGGATTCACCTGTCGGAACATCGGAGTAGATTCCAAGATTTGCGCCGGAAACGAGGATTTGATCGAGCCGTTCTTCGCGTTCTAGCGGATCGATGTTCAGTCGAACACGTGAGGCTTCTGCACCGAGTTTCGAACCGGCTTTTCTATACACCCGAAGATCGCCGGTGAAACCGTCGACTGGACCCTGATTTCCGCTGGCACCCTGCAGGAACAGGCAGAGCCCACCAACCGTGTGCTCTACAACGGAACGCATCGGACCCGGGAAGTCGGGTGTGACCCACTGATTCTCGTGACCCATAATCGTTGGGTGCATAGCGTAGTTCACGATGGTCGCTATCGGATTCCCATCCGCGTCGTCGAAGCTGACCACGTCGACATCATGGTCGACGAGACCGCCCCAGTTCCGACCTGTAAACAATTCGCCGTTGTTATGGACGGGTCGACGGTTGATGTTGATATCGCAGCTACCTCGACCGAACCCGGTGCGTGCTGGCTTTACGGAATTTTTAGCGTTTTTGACCGCCGTTGCGCATGCACCTGGAATCGTTTTCCACCAGTCGTTTGCTAGGTCTATTCCTTCTTTGATCCACTGGCCAAAAGTGATCGGACCCGAATGCGTGTGCGTGTAGGCGAGTCTGATGTTTTCGAACGGAATGCCTGACTCATCGGATATGAGTTGGCGGATGTCGTGATCCTGCTGGCTCGTGAAAATCCCGATGTCAACATCCACAATTGCAAGCTCGTTGTCGTCCTTGGTCACAACCAGCGCGGTTACCAGCAGTGGCATGTCGTTGCCGAGTGAAACTTGGTGGGTCTGTGCACCCCAACCGGCGTGAGCCACCCCGACGGGCGGACTAATATCTACTCGGCTAACTCCGGCGTTGAGCAATTTTTTTAATCCTCCGGAATTTCCACGGGCGCAGGCACGTGCTCGTTGGAGGACAAGTCTAGTCCTCCAGAGGAGCGGCTGATTTGCTGATGATCACCGCGTCCCGAGCGAAGTCGACAGAGTCGAGGGGTCAAGGGTGGGAACGCGAAAACGTGGTTGCGAGACATGAACGTGAACTAGAACTGGTCACTTCCGTAATTATGGATAATTCTTGTACCGCGCATTGCCCGACCACACCACACCAGATTCATCGACCTTGCTCGGAACACCGGAAAGAGGCGAATCCTTCAGGACGCTCGGAGCCAAGCGCCCCTACGCTCGAACTTTGCTTTCGAAGTTGATGTCGACGTGTGTGTCGTCGCAGTAGGGCTTGGTCTTCGATGCTCCGCATCGGCACAGCCTGAGCTTGCCGTGATGGGGGTAGGCGTTCCCGTCTTCATCGAGAAGATCGAACTTACCCGTGATCTCAAGGGAGTCGTCATCTTGAATACGAATTTCAACTGTCATTTGGCCACCCTCGAAGAATCCACAAAATCGCAACTACTGTGGGAGCCGGTGCAAAACGGTTTTTCGGTCGATTCGCCACACCTGCAGAGCCAGGTCTCGTTCGTTAGCGCGAGCTTGTTTCCTTCTCCATCAATGAGAACGAAGTCGCCCTTGACGTGGTACGGGCCATTGTCGCCCGGGATTATCGTCGCTTCAGCCATTCGCTACTCCCAAAACTGAGTTGGATATTTATTGCTAGCGTAATGTTAGATGAAACGGTCGGAAATATGGCGCGTAGGAGCGGTTTTTACTCCCTATGGGAGAGTTGTTCGCGATCCCATCTACGTCCTGTCAGATCGGTCTGCGTTGTTCAGGAATTTGTCGGCGGCGATCAGTGCGTTGTGGTTGAGCGGTTTAGACGCACCCTCTAACTCCCTCCATCAGAGGGAGGATGGCAGTTATCTCAGATCGCACTCGATTCCGGCTTCGGCACAGTATGACTCGAACCAGTCGACGACTTCTCGGTGATACGGAATACCATCTTTGAGCCGTTTCTTCTCATCTTCATCTTCCATTAGTCCTGCGTAAAGGACTCGCTCGAATCCCTTTGCGGGCGGGACATCGGCGATGAATTTCAAAAGATCGTCCATGTCGTCGAGGAATTTTTCCGTATCAGTAAACGCCTCGATGTCGTACGCCTGGAAGAAGTGACCCCCGGGAGTGCCATTCACCGGGCCCGGACCGTAGCCCGAAAGCTCATTGCAGATAATCTCGTTCATAAGCGCAAGGCCGAATCCCTTATGTGATCCGTTTTCACGAGTGCCACCGATATGCAGCAGGTAGTAGTCGCCGGTATCGGGCGGGTCAATCTCTTCGAGGATCGGTTCACCTTCAAGGTCGGTAATCCAACCACCCGCTATCTTTGCTCCGGTTCGCCGTGCGAGCCCGATCTTGTTGTTTGCGACCTGAGTTGTTGCGACATCGAATAGGAACGGTGGCATGTTGCGTGCGGGAGCCGCCCATGCAATTGGGTTTGTACCCATGACCGGTTTTGATCCAAACGTGGGTACGGTCTGATGCGATCCACCGGCCGTCATACAGTGGCCGATCATGCCCTGATCGGCAGCCATCATCGCGTAGTAGCCACAGCCCGCAAGATGTCCTGAATTCTTCACCGCAACGGCTGCCATACCGAACTCTTTCGCCTTGTCGATAGCCTGCTGCATCGCCCACGGACCAACGTGGATTCCGAGTGCTCCGTCTGCATCGACCGTCATGGTCGTCTTTGACTCTCGCAGAACTTTGTACTCAGGTGTTGGGTTCAGCTTGTTCGCACCATACTCGGCCACGTAACGGCGAAGTCCGTTGGAAACGCCGTGTGACTCCACGCCTCGAAGATCATTCTTGATCAGGACGTCGGCCGAACTTATGGCATCCGCATTGGACACACCGTTGTGTCTCAGGATTCCTTCAGTGGCGGCTCGAATACGGGCCACCGAAACATAAACACGATCTTTTTCTGGAACCTTGAAGCGCTCGAGCATAAGTAAGAAACCTTTTCGTTAGTAAACAGATGGCTGAATGAGAACTGAACCGTGGTATTTACGTCGGCAACACTTTACAGGTATGAATGTCGCTAACAACGTCCTAGATCACAGTTAGACCACCGTCGATAATGAAGTTGGCACCGGTTGCGTATGAGGCGTCGGCGGTGGCGAGGAACATGATGAATGGTGCGATGTCTTCTGGAATACCCGTAACAGCGACCGACGCACCCTCAGCGGCCATCAGGCGGGCTGTTGCAGCGCCAATGCCTGAATCTGCACCAGTGATGAGTGCTACTTTGCCTGCGAGTTTTCCGTTAGTCATGGGTGCTCTCCGTTGTACGTCCTCGTCCCCCCAACCTAACCTTCTCCCTCGGGGAGAACGAATAACCGAGAGGATCGTCACTACGTGGCTGTCGTTGCGAGAAGTTGGACGAAGTGGCAATCAACAGTAAAAGTAGGCAGACCTTGCAACCTAGTTGAGCTCGTCCTTGCCGAACTTGCTGGCTACGCGAAGGAAGTTTTCTATTTTTCGACATGTGCAAATCGACTGGGCGTTATTGCCACGTCGTCCAACTCCTCGCAATGACAATAAATAATCGCACTAATACCCGGCCGCGTGTGTCGGCTTGAACATGGGTGTCAGCCCGCTCTTCCAGACTCCGGCGTCTTTCACAATCCCGTTTGGTTCTGAGAACGGCGAAATGACGAATTCTTTCGGAGGAAGTTCGTAGTTGTGCCCTCGGTTTTTCAGATCGGCAAGTACCTGTTCACCAAATCTTGGATCGATCACAGGAACATCGGACTCGACGTGGAATCTCGGCTGTTCCAGTGCCTCCTGCAGGCCCATCCCAAAATCAACACGATTGACTATCATCTGGACGATTCCCGGCCAGATACGTCGCCCACCGGAACCGCCAATCGCAATTACGGCACGACCATTTTCGTGGACGATCACCGGGGTCATGTTGTTTAGAGCACGTCCGTGCGGCGCTATAGAATTCACGGTCCCCGGAACCGGCACCGACCAGCTCATTGCGTCGTTCATCATTACCCCGACACCCGGGTTCAGGACCCCACTGAACGCCACGTTGGTCTGAGTCAGTGCGACCATGTTTCCGCTCTTGTCGGCGGTGGTAAGGTGAGTCGTGCCGTCATCGGGTGCGATACCTCCTGGTGCCGGAAAGTCTGCTGGCTTTGGAACACCCGCATACGACCATGGATCACCGGCTGAGAAGTCCTGTGCACTTGCCGAATCGATTTCTTTTGCTCGACTCTTTGCGTATTCAGGGTCGGCGAGAACATCGATCGGGAAACCGTAGATCGCTGGATCGCCCATAAAGCTAAATCGATCAACCGAGGCGAGTTTTACCGATTCGATCATGGTGTGCAGGAAATCAGCCGATCCATGCTCCATGGCAGCAAGATCGAACGAATTGAGAATGTTCAGAATTTCGAACACAGGTGGACCACCGCAAGGTCCTCCAACGCCGGACACATCGAGACCACGATACGTCCCACTCATGGCCAGATCGTGAACAATCGGGGTGTACTGCTCGAAATCGGAGAGACGCAGGTATCCGCCGTTCTTTTCTATATCCTCAGCAATCCTCGCGCCGGTCTCGCCACCGTACATGTCCGACGCCCCAACTCTTCCCAGCCGTTCGAGTGTTTCGGCATATTCCGTCTGAACGAAATTCGAGCCGGTCGACATTGGTGAACCGTCGTTCAGGTACACAGCCGCGGTTGTTGGAAACCTCGACAGCAGTTCGTGTTTCTCGGCAAGTGCCAGTGCCATAGTTCTGGGGAGTGCAAAACCCTCTCTCGCAAGTTTTATGGCCGGTGCAACTGCCTGATCAAGATCGATCGTACCCCACTTCTCCAATGAGGTAGACAGACCGGCAACTGTGCCCGGTATGGAGATAGATGTGTAACCCTCCATGTTGGCGTTGTTTTTTACCTTTGGCCACGAGAACCTACGAGAAGGCCCCATCACAACGAGCTCATCTTCCAACTCGTACATCTCTGCATGTGCTAGACCAGCGGCCTGCATCCCGAAATCTACCGATCCACCACTGCCATCGGCCATGTGCACCACCATCACCCCGCCGCCGCCGATACCGTTCCACATCGGAAGCAGTACTCCTATTGCGAACGCACCGGTAACAGCTGCATCAACAGCGTTCCCGCCACGCTGCATCACCTCGACTCCGATTTGCGCGGCCGCTAAATGCTGAGCAACTACCATCCCGGTATCGGCCGAGATTTCTTGATGACGAATGATTGGCGAACTGGTGTGCAAGATGATGTCCTCGTCCCTTCCCAGAGTGGCTTTGGTGGTCAAGATAGATTTGATTGATTGGCGACATATTACGCCCTAATTGCCGTGTGAATCATCACTCTGATTGCCGACGGTACTCGGATAAACCCGAAGCTTCGATACCGTTAACCCCTCGAAGAAGGGCTGTAACAAACATGATTGAAACGCTGCAAGACATTCGAGAGACGGTAATTGCGATGATTTACACCGAGTTGTCATGCACGGAATCTGAACTGACTGATGGTCAGGTTCATATCTCAGAGCGAAATCCTGACACCCATGAAACCCCGCGCATAGACTTTCGATCCTCACCCCGGCAAGATCGGAATAGCTTCACTAGGGATCGTCGGAATCGTTTGTGTTGATGAACAACATCTGTCATGAGCGGGAGAGGTGTTCACGCCCAAACCGAGGACCACTCAAGACGACCTTTTCATACCAGACCGTATGAGCAAAATGGCAGACCTTGTAATAACAGAGGGACTTATGCTTTACGATCCATTCCCGCATTTTACCGTTTCGAAAAGCACGATCACCCACGTAGATTCGCCTGAAAGTTACAGCATCCGCATGGTTGGTCGAGAGGGATAAGACAGCATCGACCAGCGAGCAAAGTGGCAAAACACAATCTACAAAGACCCGACGATGACCGCTCGCTCGACCATGATCGCTGTGATTTCAGAACGAGAGGGCGAGATAGTTGGTGTTTGTGGAGCATCGACCGACTCACCGTTCATTTGGCGTTTAGGAATCGACGTGGCACCGGAGCACCAGGGGCAAGCAATCGCTCCTTGGGGTCCTCACATCAGCGGTTTCAGAAGCCGTGCTCGATGAAGGTAAGCTCCTTTACTACAAAACTTCAGCATCGAACATCCCATCCATGAGAACTGGCCTCGCTGTCGGGTTCAAACCCACTTGGGTCGAGGTATTATCTCGACCATCGCATAGCGAACAGTTGATTTATTTAACACGGAGCACAAGATGAGATTCGCCATTCT
This sequence comes from uncultured Dehalococcoidales bacterium, assembly GCA_964435915.1. Lineage (GTDB taxonomy): Bacteria > Chloroflexota > Dehalococcoidia > Lucifugimonadales > Lucifugimonadaceae > Lucifugimonas. The sequence goes on along the minus strand of CAYTAO010000035.1, from coordinate 11,485 downwards.
CGGCATTTCGCACGAGACCAACACGTTTTCCAAAGTTGCTGCAACCTACGAAGAGTTCGAGAAGGCACACATGCTCCGCGGGCAGGACATTGTCGACGAGTACTCAGAATCCGACTACACGATCTCGGGCTATCTGCTGGGGGCCGAGGAATTCGGATTCGAAGCAGTACCGCTCATGTTCTCACAGACGGGTCCGATCGGCACGATCACCAAAGATGCGTATGACCGCATCACAGCTGAGCAGTTCGACATGCTCCGCAATCAGGGTCCATGGGATGGTGTGTTGCTGGCACTCCACGGAGCGGCCGTTTCGGAAGAATTCCCTGACATGGACGGCGAGTTCACTCGGGCAGTGAGGGAGATCGTCGGTCCCGACGTTCCGGTTGGCGCAACTCTAGATATGCACGCGAATATCTCGAAAGCAACTGTCGCCAACACAGATGTTTGCATTGTTTGGCGCACCTGTCCTCACCTCGATACCAAGGTTCGAGGGCGTAAGACCGCCGAGCTTATTTACCGAACGGCAAAAGGCGAGATCAGCCCGGTGCAGTTCATCGAAATGCCACCGATGCTGGTGAACATCGTCAAACAGTTCACGGGACAGGAACCGATGAAGGGCCTTGTCGACGAGTGTGTCGAGGCGAACGAGATACCGGGTGTTCTCGACACGTCGATATCAGAGGGATACCCGTACTCAGACGTTGAAGAGATGGGCATGTCATGGATCACGATCACTGATGGCGATGCCGAACTCGCTGAGAAAACCTCCAAGGACTTGGCTGCAAGTGCGTGGAAGAAGCGAGTCGACCTAAACCGATCGGTTGCCAGCATCGAAGAAGCTCTAACCCAGGCACAGGAGCAGTACGTGGGCCCGAAACCAAAGGGGGAGGAGAACTTCGTTCCCGATGATGGGTCGGCGCTTGAAGAAGCAGCGCCATCGGATCACTCACATCTGGGGCCGATCGTGCTCATGGATGTTGGTGACAACATAGGTGGTGGCTCTTCAGCTGACTCGACCCACATTCTCAAGGTCGCCATAGAAATGGGAGTTGATGGATACCTTCAATCTCTCTACGATCCCGAGGCCGTACAGGCATGCATTGCTGCGGGGGTTGACGCTGAGTTGGCGCTCGACGTTGGTGGGCATACCGATGATATGCACGGCGAGCCGATTCACGTTGTCGGTACAGTGGAAATAATCGACGATGGGCTTTATGAGGAAACTCGTCCGACCCACGGCGGCTTCCGCTTCTACAACGATGGCCAACGTGTGCGCTTCAACACGGTCGACGGTATTACGATCGTACTGACATCAGCACGAAGCGGAAACACGGCTCGTGAGCAGATGTACTCGATGGGTATTAAGCTTGAGGACTATAAGATCATCGTGGCAAAAGGAGTGAACTCTCCTCTACCGGCGTACTTGCCGATCGCCGCTGAGATCATCATCGTAAACTCACCCGGCGTAACCTCTGCCGATCTCGACACGTTCGAGTTCAACCGACGACGAATCCCGCTCTACCCGTTCGAGGAGCCTGTTTACCCGGCGTAGGGAACGGGTTCCTCTACTCCACCTGATTTCCCCAGCGGAGTCTGCGGAGCCGAGGAATCTGGTGTCGGATCTCGCACGGCATGCAACACCCCAGATCCGCGCATCAACCGAAGATCCCTCCACTTCGCTTCGCTGCTATCGGGAGAGGGACTCGCCTCATCCCCTACACTTGAAAGCATGAAACCTTGGATAACCATTGGCGAAGCAGTGTCGCCCGACGGCACACGGCTCGAATTAGTGGAACACGATGGCGAATACATCATAAAAGCGGACGACCTGCCCCTAATGTCGACCCGCATGCACTTCTCGGAAGTAGAACTTGCGAGAGTCGTGTGCAACAAACTCAAATCGGGCGCAAAAGTAATGATCGGCGGCCTCGGACTTGGTTACACCCTTCGATCGGCCCTCGACCTGATTCCAGAAGACGGTAAGGCAGTGCAGGTCGAGCTTGTTACGGAGGTGATCGAATGGAACAGGGGACCACTCGCCCGGTTTACCGATCACCCTCTCAACGACAAACGGACCGAGATTGTGCAGGACGATATCGCGAAGGTAATTCGCAACGCCCACAACGAGTACGATTCGATCATGCTCGATGTCGACAACGGGCCTTCAGCATTGGTCGACGAACGCAACTCGTGGCTGTACACAGATCACGGTTTGCAGGCAATCAGGCGAGCGCTGAAGAACGGCGGCAGGGTCGCTATATGGTCGGCCGACGACGAACCGAGATTTACATCACGAATGCGGCGTAACGGCTTCCGAACCGAGAAAGTCCAAGTTCAGGCCCACAAGGGTAAAGGCGGAATTCGCCACGTAATCTTCACCGGTCGCAAAACCTGATTTTCCACGCTCGCCGTTTGAAACTGACTAACAGTTGATCGAAATCATCTACCACGGCTGCCAATATCCACGCACGCGACCTCACCAGACCCCTCACCTCCGTCGAACCTGACTCGGGCAATCTACCGGTTGCAGCTTCAACTTATTTGCAACGCTCGCAGGAAATACCCCTACACTTTCTCTGGTTTCGGTTTCTCATACGTTGGAGGAACTGTGCGTGGGGTGTTGGGCCACGGGCGAGTCCAGCTTTCGTAACCAAAGGTTGGATCCTGAGACATGTCACCGTTTTGTGCGAGCCGATCATCCATCGCGCCGTCGATCGACGCCATCAGCTCCTGTGTAAGCTCCATTTCGCGCCGACGAACTATATCGGCGAACTCGGCGTTTTCGTACAGGTTCACTTGCTCCTGCGGATCGTTCAGCATGTCGAATAGAAGCATCTCACCGGTGCGGTATTTGTGCAGCTTGTAGCGACCATCGAAGTTCATCCAGCCATCTGCCAGCAGTCCAAAAATGTTCTCTCGACCCGCGTCACCAGGCATGCCGTTTCCAGGCAGCGGTTGAGCATCGTACCAGCCGGGCTGTTCGATTTCCGCCCAGCCGAGCATCGTTGCCGTAACGTCTCGCAGTTCGACCATGCCTTCTTGCGTCTGGCCCTTTTCGATTCCAGGTCCCATAGCCATCATCGGCACTCTAATGGCCGAATCGTAGAACGACGCCTTGCCGATCAGGTTGTGATCACCGAGATAGTCACCATGATCTGATGACAACACAACGTAGGTGTTTTCAAGCAGACCTTTCTTGCGAAGCGCGTCAAGGATTGCACCAACTTCGAAGTCGATCTGCTGGACGAGTCCAGAGTAGTGCTTTCGAACTGTGTACTTAGTATCGTCGGGGAACTCAGCGTAGTCGACACCGTTCCACGGTCGCTTGTTTCCATCAACATTACCCTGCCGCAGCTTTGGTGTATGACCGGGCACCTCTGGGGCTGCAGCGGGAATCTTCGACTGGTCGATACCTTCAAGGAAGCGCTCATCTGGGTCGTACGGACAGTGCGGACCGGGGAACCCGACCATCATTGCGAAAGGCTGGTCGGCACCGTATTCCTCGATGAATTTCACTGCCTCGGAGCCGACAAATCGATCCCAGGAGTGCTCCCACGGGATATTGTGAATCACGGCTCCCTTGTTCTCGTGGTAGCCGGGCATCGCGTTGCCGTGGAGCTTCTTCAGACCGTGTCGACGCAGGTAGTGGTAGTAGTCGTCACGGACCTCGAGCCAGCGCTTGTCTTCGCAGATAACGCGGTACTGGAAACCTCGTCGTTCGTCCCACGGGTAAAAATGCATCTTGCCGATACCGGCGGTGTAGTAGCCATTTTCTCCGAGGATTTCTGGCCATGTGCGGAGACCCGCGTCTCGCCAGTCGGCACGCAGGTTGTGGAGATTACCAGTAACCCCGTTTCGAACTGCGTTCATGCCGGTGAGCAGTGCCGTTCGCGCAGGAACGCAGATTGGTGAGGCGGAGAACGAGTTAGTGTACCGCACGCCGTTTTCAGCTATGGAATCGATGTTCGGCGTTTCGAGCCAGTCTGCGCCGTTGGCGCCGGCGAAATCCCAGCGGAACTGGTCAGGGAACAGGAAAACTATGTTGGGGCGGCTTGAATCTGGTGAATCTATTGGCAACTGGATATTCCTGTGGATATTCGACTTTATGACGGGAGACTAAGCGACTTCTGGCTGCGTATCAATCCTCATTGCCGTGATGAAACGTAACCTTGTCACCGTGAGCAATACCGCAAAACATATCAACACCTCTGAAAATAAACCCCGCACACGGGCTCTTGGCCGATCTGGTCTCAGCGTTAGTCCGATCGGCGCTGGCACGTGGCAGTGGGGCGGTAGATTCTACTGGGGCTATGGGCGGAAGTACGACGATGCTGATCTCGCCGAGGCTTATTCGACTTGCGTAACAAACGGCATCAACTGGTTTGATACGGCGGAGCTTTATGGTCGAGGACGCTCGGAACGGATACTGGGGGAGATGGTCAACGGGCGCGAGCGAGAACTTGGAGTCAATTCCAGTTCATCGAAATCTCTCATCGCCACAAAGTTTTTTCCGTATCCGTGGCGGGTTCACCGGTCATCATTTCGGCGTGCGTTGAACGCCAGCCTGCGACGACTCAATGCCGATTCGATCGATCTCTACCAGACCCACTTCCCATACCGGCCTCGCAGCTTTACGTACTGGGTCGATGCTCTTGCCGACGCTGCTCAAGACGGCTTGATCAAAGCTGTGGGTGTTTCGAACTACTCGGCAGAGCAGACAAAACGGACGCACGAAATTCTGGACAGGCGTGGCGTGGTGCTGGCTTCGAACCAGATCGGCTACAGCCTGCTAAATCGAAGATCGGAGTCGAGTGGTATTTTGGCGGCTTGCCAAGGGTTAGACGTATCGGTGATTTCGTTTGGACCACTTTTCGAAGGCCTACTCACGGGCAAGTACGGACCGGGTTCCCCACCTATGCTGCTGCGCAGACTTCGCTGGGCAAGCAAACGGGTGGGATCGATTGCTCCGCTGCTGTCTTTGATGGGCGACATTGCCGATGCTCACAGTGCTTCGCACTCACAGGTGGCATTGAGATGGCTGGTGCAGAAAGACACGCTTCCCATTCCGGGCGTGAAGTCGGCGGCTCAGGCAATCGACAACGCGTCGGCTATGAAGTGGGAGCTAAATAACGACGAGGTCGAGGCACTCGACGAGATGACTGCACGCTACTTGTAGAGCTCCGTCAGGAAACTGTTAGCTTTACGCTTCGTCACCAACAACTTCATCATCCCTTTCGGAGGAAATAACGGCACCAAGCTTTTCACTCAACTCGTCGGCATCGTTCGAGGATATAAACCACATCTCGACGGCTCCGGCCTCACCCCTAGAAACGTCTATCTCGATACCTGATCCAACACCGATGACGCTCCACATCTGTGTGACCTCACGGGCGCCTTTTGCCTGACTCGCAACCCGGTACATTCTCGACTTTGTCTCGGCGACGGACACAGCCGAGATATCGGCGACGTTCACTGACGCGACTTTCATGCCACGTTTGATCTCGAACACGCCGTTCGAAATCTGCAGATTCATCGTCACATAGTTGAACATAACAAACAGGGTGATCAGAGTGCTTGCACTGAAAGCAGCGTAGAACATCACAGCGTCGGATCCGATAACCACGGGATCAGCGATGATTCCCTTGATAGCAACGCCTGTTAGCACGCCGCCCGTCACGCCGAGGAGCAATCCAAGAAACCCGAATGTTCGACTCGAGGCTTTGACTATCTGGTAGTAGTTTTGTTGTTGGTCGGTCATCTCACGATCTATTCAATCACATTCATCGGGCTGCCACATCCGACTTCCCGACCGAAGCGGATTGAAGTGCCGGATCTTCGGTGGGCGGTGGATGTGCTGGAATACCCGTGGATGCACGCGTCCCCGCACCAGGTTCTTCGGCTCCGATAACTCCGCTCGGGAAATCGACTATTGCCAACTGACTATCAAAAGCGCTCGATCAATCTTCTGGTGCACTCGAATCTATCGACGCGGAATCACAGGCAGCCCGAGATGGCACATGCTCTTGACAACGCCGGCCGAGCAGGCGAATTCGCAAGAAACCTCGCATGAATCGCCTTCCCGTTCTAGTCATCAGGCCATGGGACTTTCATCATTTCTTCGCCCCAAATTAGTTTGCCATTCCATGCCTGCCGGGCTTCGATTTCTCGGGGACCTTTCATCTCGGTCGTTGTGAGGCGGGCACCGATGTGGACCATCACAAGCTGTTTTACTCCGGCCTCTTCCGCTGTTTCGGCTGCGCCCAGAATCGAGGCTGAAGCATCAGCGTGGTCAGTGTTCTCCATGTGGTCGTGAGATTCCCAGCACATCATCATCAGGACGTCCGCACCTCTGGCAAGTTCTGTGATGGAGTCGCAGGGAGCCGTGTCCCCGGTCAGAACAACCGAGCCATCTGGCGTGTCGATTCTGTATGCAAGTGAGTCGAGATACGGCTGAACGTGATCAGCGGGTGCCGCAGTAACCTCCCATGTTGAGCCGGACTTAATCAGTCCAGGTCCCATGTTGTGAGGGTCGACATCGGGCTTGGTCCGAGGGAGTATCCCCCCTCGATCTGCGAACGTTACCTGAGAAACGGGGTGGTGGACGCGCGCCTTCCAGTCGTGAGCAAAGAGACCGGTGTCTTCGTCAAGGATGCCGTTTGTAAACTCCTCGGTGAGTTTCGGACCGTAGACGTTTAGCGTCTTGTCACGAGGGACCATCTGATCCCAGCGGGTGAGGATGAACGTCGGGAAGTCGGCGTCATGATCGAAGTGGTGGTGAGTGAAGAAGACATCATCGATTTCAGTGGTTGAAATTCCGTTACGAGCCAGCTTCCAGGTTGTTGCGGGTCCGCAGTCGAATAGAAGCTTCTCATCGCCGATTTGCACGACATATGAAGAACCAAAGCGATCAGGCAGTGGCGTTGGGGTGCCACAACCAATGATAGTTATTTCAGGGGTTGATGGTTTTTTTGCGCCCATGACTACTCCGGTTCGATTCAAGATTGAGTATGTATCAGGGCGCAGGATACACGACCGGGGTCTTGTTCTAGCCCATCTGTTCCTTCTCCCTAGTGGAGAAGATTAGGTTGAGGGGAAACGGAAAGCTGATATCGAGCGCGTTACTCACCCACACGGTGGGGGTTCGTTAGCGAAAGCACATGGCTGCATCGAAACCTGGTGGATGTCGGCATTCCCTCTCATCCAAACCCTCTCCTTACCGGAGAGGGTTTCACTTCGCTGCGCTTCTTTTTGTGAGAATTGGTGGTGAATGCGTTGGGGCAGGGATCCTAAATCTAGTTCATGTTGACGCTGGTTCTTAGTGATTCCTGTCGAAATACAAGTTTGAACGTTGATTGCGAGGTTGTCGTTACCCATCGCTCATCGGGGTTGAGCCGGTGGCATCTCCAGCGCTGACGCTCATTGCCAACTCCATCATCTGGATCATTCGCTCTTGGAACATCTTCACCTGTTCCATCACGGCCATCAGCTCTTCGATCCATTCGGGATCATCACGATCAAGCTCAACCCTGATCTGCATGTGACCCACATCGACACCAAGCCCAAGCTGCTTCTGGAGCGGTTCTCTTCCGCCACCGGTAGGCTGCTTTAGTGTCATGGTGGCACGAGTTTCGTTAGCAGTGATGAGGTCAATCTCGGCAGCCTCGGCCATCACCCTCATTTGCACCGTCTTCATGAGCAGCTTCACGTGGGTTGGCATTGGGCCGAATCGGTCGCGAATCTCTTCATCGAGATCATCCAATTCGGACGCGTCCTGGATTCGGGCGAGGCGCTGGTAGATCGACAAACGCTGGGCGAGGTCTTCGATGTAGCTATCTGGAATACGGGCATCAACACCAATATCCACACGAACCGTAGAAAACTCGGGTGTAGCAGGTTCAACAGATCCGTCGTTGTTATCGGCTTCCTTAAGTTGCCGGACGGCCTCGCCAAGAAGTTTCGTATAAAGATCGAAGCCGATCGCTGAAATCTGACCCGACTGTTCAGCTCCAAGAAGGTTTCCTATCCCTCGAATTTCTAGATCACGAAGCGCTACCTGATACCCGGCACCAAGCTCTGTTGCTGAAAGAATCGTATTCAAGCGCTGCTCGGCCTGCTCGGTTAGTTGCTTCGACCTCGGGACCATGAGGTATGCATATGCTCGGTTAGTACCGCGGCCGATTCGGCCTCGCAACTGGTAAAGCTGAGAGAGTCCGAACATATCGGAGCGTTCGACAATCAGCGTGTTTGCGTTCGGGAGGTCGATTCCCGACTCGATGATCGTTGTGCACAGGAGAACATCGAACTCGTTGCGGTCGAACGCTGCCATAACTTTTTCGAGCTCATCTTCGTTCATCTGCCCGTGGCCGATCTGAACGTTGGCTTCAGGCACTAGCTTTTGAAGTTTATTAGCGATTAGCTCAATATCTTTGACCCGGTTGTGGAGGTAGAAAACCTGCCCGCCACGATCGAGTTCTCGCAAAATCGCCTCACGGGTAAGATCCTCGCTGTCTTCGGAAACATAGGTCTTGATCGGCAGGCGTTCTTCCGGTGGTGTTTCGATCGTGCTCATATCGCGAACACCTGCCAGAGACATGTGAAGTGTCCGTGGAATTGGCGTGGCGCTCAGCGTCAACACATCGATCTGTGTGCGCAGTCGCTTCAGACGTTCTTTGTGCGAAACGCCGAACTTGTGCTCTTCGTCGATGATCACGAGCCCAAGGTCCTTGAAGCGCACGTCTTTTTGTAGCAGACGATGCGTGCCGATTACGATATCGACGCTGCCGTTGGCGATCTTCGCGATGATACTTTTTTGCTGGCGATTGGTGCGGAATCTCGAAAGCATATCGACGGTCGCCGGGAAAGGTTCGAGACGTTCAACAAACGTTTCGAGATGCTGTTGCGCGAGCACGGTGGTCGGCACGAGAATCGCAACCTGCCGTCCCGACTGAACAGTCTTGAACGCGGCACGCAGTGCTATTTCCGTCTTGCCGTACCCGACGTCTCCACAGACGAGTCGATCCATGGGCTGTGACGACTCCATATCGACCTTCACCGCGTCGATTGTCTCCAGCTGGTCTGGTGTTTCTTCATATGGGAAGCTGGCTTCGAGCGAGTCCTGCCATGGTGTGTCGGCAGTCGCTGCGAAGCCCGTCGCAACCTTTCTGGACGCGTACAGAGCGATCAGTTCACCAGCCAGTTGCTCGGTCGCTCGTTTAGCCCGCGCCCTTGCTTTACTCCACTCCTGGGTGCCCAGTCGGGTGAGTTTCGGCGATGCGTCGGCAGTGCCGTGATAGAGCTCGATTCGGTCTAGGTGCTCGGTGGGAACGTAGAGTTTGTCGTCTTCTGCGTACTCTAGAACTAGGTACTCCTGACCCCCGGATCCCATCACCTGCGTTCCGTTAAATCGGGCTACCCCGTGTTCGACGTGAACGACATATGATCCCGGCATGAGAGTTTCAAGTGCCGGACCTTTGCGAATCGGACGTTTGCGTACTCGCCGGCGCTCTTTCTGTATACCGAACACTTCGGCGTCGCTCAGTATCGAAACTTGTGATCCGTCGGATGTATCTATCGAAAAACCGGTGATCAGATGACCCGTTACAACATGTATTGCACCCGGCTCGGGAGCGGTTTCAACGGTCTTCACCAGTGTCGTTTCAACGCCCTGTTCTTTCGCAAGTTCATGGAATCGCTGTGCATGATTCGTTATTACAACAGTTCGCTTCTTCTCGGGAATCCTGTTCCTGATAACTTCGATGGCATTCTCTACACCACCGCTTGAAAGTGAAGACAAATTCAGTGGTAGTGATAGCGAACCGCCTTGAAGCTCTTCTGCGTCGATGCCCCACGGTGAAAGGGTCACACGCTTGGGTCGAGCGTCGATCGCATCTGAAATAAATCCCCACTCGATATGAGGTTGAGCGAATCCCATTGGAACATCGCCGCGTTTTTCCTTTGTCCCACGCAGCTGGATCATTCGTCGATCTTGGGATCGAGCGGTTTCTTCAATGGAGCTGGGGCGCAGAACTATCAACAGGCTTTCGGCAGGCATGTAGTCGAACACGTTGCCCAGATTGAAAAATCCTGCGTAGAAAGAGATTTCATCCTGAACTTCACCCGCAAGCGCTTGACTGAGCTCCGATGGAATCCGTCGCTGCGCCTCTTCGGAGGTGCCGATAAGATCCATCTTGCCGAGCAGTTCCTGCACTCGATCCTGATCAGCGAGTCTGGGGAGGGTTTCGAGTGCGGGCGGGATGGTCACACTGCGGATTTTGCCTGATGAACGCTGGGTACCTGGGTCGAAGTGCCGAATACTTTCGATTTCATCGTCGAACATCTCGATACGAACCGGCCGATCACGAGAAACCGGGAATATATCGAGGATTCCCCCGCGGCGGGAGAAAGTTCCGGGTACCTCAACGGTCGGCTCATGAACGTAACCCATCTCGACCCACTGACGAATTTGTGATTCGAGGTTGATCCGGTTCCTGAGGCTCAGTGTATGGGTTGATGAGTCGAACACCGGTCGTTCGAGAGTTGCCTGCGATGCAGCGTTGATAGACGAGACGATAAGCGGTTGCTTTACACCATTGACTTCGCCGCGCATGGCAGCGAGTGCGCGTAAGCGATTGTGACTCGCTCCGCGGTCGGGCACGTAACGTTCGAATGGGATGTCTTCCGACTCTGAAAAATGAAAAACCGGTGCGTCGTCGCCAATCCATGTAAACAGGCGATCATGGAGCCTGCGGGCCGACTCTGGATTCGGGGTTAAAACGAAGGCTGGCGCGCCAGATTCGCGCCAAAGGGTCGCCACCGTACATTCGGTGGCGGGGTCTGGTGCCATAACTGCCGCTCGTGCCCTGGGAGCACGGAGGCTATTTAGTAGCGCCGCGAACTGCTCGGTTTCACCAAGCAGAGGCAGCAACCCCGACAGACTCATTCAAGATTCCCGAACACCTGATTAAGTGCTCTGCGTTTGGCTGGAAACGAAGCGTTACCAATACCTCGCCAACACAGCGAAAGGGCCATCGAACAAAATCCGGTGGCCTTGGTGTAGTTGCATGCTAGCACTCAGGAGTCTCACCGTTACAAAATAACCACTACGTCTTTTGGTGACAATGGTGCGTTTTGGGGCAAAATCAACTGGTGCCACCTAGTAGAGTCAACTTTCAGGTGCCAAATCTTCTATCCAACGAGCAAGTAATGGAACTCAAGCGACCTAAAAGAATCGTAGTGAAACTCGGAACCAATCTGCTGACAAACGGACTGGATTCGCTCGACCTCGAAACAATCGAACGGATTACACAGGAGATAGCGGCGGTAAAGGCTTCAGGGGTTGAAGTGCTGATCGTCAGTTCCGGTGCAGTCGCTGCCGGCCGTGACTCGTTATCACGGACCTCCGGTGACCATAAGTTGCAAGTGGGGACCGTCGCCTATCGGCAGGCTCTTGCAGCCCTAGGCCAACCTCAACTGATGATGACCTTCG
>CAYTAO010000034.1:2678-23157 GCA_964435915.1 uncultured Dehalococcoidales bacterium | reverse complement strand
CACTGGACGTGCCAAACCTTCCGCAGTCAATTAGCCAGACAAATCTAACACGTAGAAACGTAATTCTCAGTTGAATTTCATAATTAACCTAATAATCGAGTTGTTATCTATTCAATTCATACGGGTCAGAGGCCGCAGTATGGAGCCGGCGATTAGCGAGAGCTCATGGGTGATTGCGTTCAAAGCTGGATTCCGTAAGCGTGATCCAGCAAGATTCGATGTCGTTCGCCTGGAAGATCCCCGCTCGGGGGGGCACTGGATTATCAAACGGATAGTCGGCTTGCCAGACGAGAAAGTGGCATTGCGGGAAGGTGAACTGTTTATCGACGACGAGCCTGTGACCGACTCATATGCGTACTGTCCCGACCCGCAAGACGACAATCACGAATGGTGGCCGCGAGACGACGAATTCGTGGTCCTGGGAGATAACCGCATGACCTCCACAGATAGTCGCGAATTTGGACCGGTAAAACGATCAAACATTCGGGGCCGCGTACGATCCTAACGCTGTGCAATGCTCATGACGCTTTAGTTGAGTTTCACCTACTCGGATTTCATCCTGACCGAGCCGAGCTTGGCCTGATCATCTTTGTCTCCAAATATCATCACGTACGCCAATACCGCAGTTACAGCGCCGATGATCGGGCCTACCCAATAAACCCAGTGTTCAACCCACTGTCCATGGATCAAGGCGGGTCCAAATGATCGTGCCGGGTTCATCGGTGCACCAGTCAGTGGCACCGCAATCAGGTGGCCGACGAATATTACGACACCGATAGCTAGCGGAGCCCACGCTGTATTTCCGTGCTTGTCGAATACTGTTGCGAATATCGTGAATACGAGGAAGAACGTCAGAATCACTTCGAGGATCAGTCCGTTGCCTACCGTCGTGTTCAAGTTTTGTACGCCGAGATTGGGAACGCTCCAAACGAACTGATCGAGCAGGTATACGGCGAGTGCTGAACCGATCAGCTGACCCACGATAAAAGAGAAACCGCGGACAAGTGCGGTATTGCCTGAGATGATCGCAGCGATCGTGACAGCTGGATTCATGTGAGCGCCCGTGATACGCCCGATCACCACCACGCCAAGAAATATGCCCAACCCATGCCCGAAGGCAATTATCACAAGTCCTGCGTTGTCCATTGGGCTGACGAGCGTAAAACCTGCGCCCAAGACCACACCAACGGCACCCACACCCATAAACACGAATGTGAACTTTGCGATCAACTCTGCCGACAAACCTCTGAAGTTGTTGCCAGAAAATATTTCGTTCATTAGTAGTCCCTTTTCGTCCACTGAAGCACCGCTCAGCGATGATTGGTTTCAAAGGCTTCGAGAACCATTAAGTGTTATGTACGGATTTCTTCGACTATATACGAGCAAAAACGCATTTAAAGGCCTTTCGATATTTCGCAGAATTCGGAGTTAACTGCAGGCAGTAATGTCAAGATTCTCTTCATTACTATCCTTTTGCGAGAATATTGGCTGCTTCTATGGCGCTGTAAGTGATGATTAGATCGGCGCCCGCTCGCTTGATGGACGTAAGAACTTCCATCATGGTGCGCTCGCGATCGATCCAGCCAGCCTGTCCCGCGGCTGCAATCATCGAGTACTCCCCGCTGACGTTGTAGGCAGCGATGGGGTTATCGAATCGCAGCGAGGCCTCTTTGATCACATCAAGATAGGCTAGGGCGGGTTTCACCATGATGATGTCCGCACCCTCTTCGAGGTCAGCCTCGATTTCCCGCATCGCCTCACGACCCTGACCCGGGGCGATTTGGTAAGCATGTCGATCGCCGAATTGCGGTGCCGAATCGGCAGCGATTCTAAAAGGGCCGTAGAATGCAGATGCGTATTTGGCTGAGTAGCCCATTACGGGTACATCAGAAAAACCGCTGTCGTTGAGACCCGCTCGGATTGCAGCGACCTGACCGTCCATCATCGCTGAGGGTGCCACCATGTCGGCTCCTGCTTCGGCGTGAGAAACAGCGGTTTGAGCCAACAACGGCAGAGTCGCATCGTTGTCCACATCATCACCACTGACAATTCCGCAGTGCCCGTGATCCGTGTACTCGCACAGGCAAACATCGGTGATTACATAGGTTTCCGGTGACGCCTTTTTGATTGCGGCAACCGCCTGCTGAACGACCTCGTCGGGAGAACTCGCCCGTGATCCGGTTGCATCTTTTTCATGCGGAATCCCGAATAGCAAAACCGACTTAACCCCGGCCTGCATCGCACGCTGGGCCTCTTCAACGGCTATGTTCACCGACATCTGGTCTACGCCCGGCATCGGCTCGATCGGAGTACGCAATCCGGAACCATTTACGACGAACATCGGGTATATGAACTCCGAAGCTGAAAGCCGGTTTTCGTTGAGCATATCGCGGAGCGTTGAGCTGCGCCGAAGCCTTCTGAGGTGATGGTATTGATCACTGTTCATATGTCTATTATCGCTCGCTTATCTATTATCGCTCGCTTAAATGGGCAGTAATAGCTTCGACAATGCCCGCTATTGATTGTTCTTCAGCCTGAATATCGATATTGACGTTGAGTTCTTTTGCTGTTTCGGCGGTGATCGGACCGATCAACACGGTCTTACTGGCGTTGATCAAGTCGGGGCTGCCACCGAGCAAATCGACGAGGTTTCGGACTGTAGACGAACTGGTAAATGTGGTGAAGTCGATACCCTCTTTATACGCCGTCCGTATCAGATCACCGGTGTCTTCTGGCGACTCTGTTGAGTAGGCGACTACTTCGTCGACGCTCGAACCCATCTCTTTCAGTCCGTTGGTGAGAGTTTCTCGTCCGATTTCCGATCGAGGGAAGAGAACGTTGTTCGGGACGATGCCGTCTTGCTTGAGCAGCTCGATCATCGCGCTTGCAAGGTATTGGTCGGGCATTGTATCGGCGGTGATGCCAATTTTGGCAAGCGAGCGAGCTGCTGAAGGTCCGTTCACTCCGAACTTCAAATGTGAAAGTGCTCGCGAGTCTATTCCGACGGCCTTCATTCTTTCGGCGATTCCGCGAACTGCGTTCGAGCTTGTAAACATCATCCAGTCGTACTTCGAAATATTTCTAAGCGCTTCGTCCAGTGGTGCCGTATCACGCGCAGGAACAATCTCTATAGTCGGGTACTCGAGGACTTCAGCGCCCAGATCTTCGAGCTGTTTGACCAGTCTGCTTGACTGCGAACGTGCACGTGTTACGAGTATTCGCTTTCCGAAAAGCGGTCGAGTGTCGAACCACGCCATCGCGTTCCGGAGCCCCGCAACTTCACCGATCACCAGGGCAACTGGTGCACCGATCCCGGCCTCGACCCCCCGGGAGACAATCTCGCTAATCGGGCCGGTTACAACTCTCTGCTTGCTGGTCGTACCCCACTGGATCAGGGCGGCAGGTCGTTCATCAGAAACACCCCGAGAAATCAGGGCTGCAACGATGTTGTTCATCCCTTTCCAGCCCATTACGAACACGAGAGTTCCAGAAAGACCAGCAAGTGCCTCCCAGTTGATTGTTGAGTCAGGCTTGTTGGGATCTTCACTGCCAGTGACGATGGTGAGCGAGGTTGACATGCCTCGCTGGGTGACCGGTATACCCGCGTATGCCGGAGCAGCGATGGTCGATGAAATACCCGGAACAACTTCCCACGGAACACCCGCAGCTGCGAGCTCCAGCGCCTCTTCACCACCACGACCAAACACAAACGGGTCACCACCTTTCAGTCGGCAGACCGTTAGACCACGCGCGCCCAGTTCAACAAGAAGTTCGTTGATTTCGGTCTGGGTCATTCGGTGGTCATCACGACCTTTGCCAGCGTTATACAACTCGGCGTCAGATCGCGCTTCGGCGAGCAGGCGTGGGGAAGCAAGACGGTCGAATACAATTGCATCGGCAGTTCGCAGACATTCAAGACCTTTGACCGTAATGAGTCTCGGGTCACCCGGGCCTGCGCCTACGAGAAACACCTTGCCAAATCCTTCGTTGTTGTTCAAGGTCGAGTCACTCTGCTGTTCTGCCATCTAGTTGTCTACGTCTCCTGAGACAAGCTGTCTTGCGCCGCGTTCTACAAATAGGTGTCCCATTCTTCGACCGAGTTCTTCAACGTCGGTCGTGTTGTCTACAAGACTCTCTCGAATAATCGTCTGACCATCGGGTGTTGAGGCGAATGCCGAAAATTCAAGCCGATCACCCCTGATCTTTGCATGAGCAGATACCGAGGCTGAGCATCCTCCACCAATTTCGTCGAGGAATGCCCGCTCTGCGGTCACCTCAAGAAGCGTTCCCTCATGGTTCAATTTCGCCGCTGCTTCGATGGTCGCGGTGTCTTCAGCCCTCGTTTCGAGAGCAAGTGCTCCCTGTCCGACCGCCGACACGAAATTAGAGCAAGACAGGTGTTGTGTAATCCTGTCTTGAAGACCAAGCCGGTTTAACCCGGCTGATGCGAGGATGACCGCATCTGGTCCGTCTGGATTATCGAGTTTTGCGAGCCTCGTAGGAACGTTACCCCGCAGTGGCTCAACATTTAAATCCGGTCGTAGGCTTAGTACAAGCGCGTGGCGACGGACACTGCCCGTAGCTACGCGCTTGCCCGCTGGTAGTTCTTCCAGCGTTTCACCGTTGCGACTGATAAACGCGTCTCGAGGGTCTTCTCGATACGGCACAGCCGCAAGGGCGAACTCTGAGGGGAGCGTAGACGGCATGTCTTTGAGACTGTGAACCGCCAGATCTATTCGCCGATCTATCAGTGCAGCTTCAAGCTCACGAACAAATACCCCGACGCCCAGCGACGTCATATCGAGACGCTGATCTTTGTCGCCAGTTGTCTTGATAACAACGACCTCGAATTGAACATCAGGATTAGCGTCTATGAGCGCGTCGACAACATGGCCAGTTTGTGTTAGCGCAAGCTCGCTTCCGCGAGTACCTACTCTGACGCGGCTCGTCGTAACGGGCGAAGCCGGTGATGTTTCATCAGTGCTGCTCATTGCTCTATTATCCGAAACTGCTGCCAAAGTTCCTAGGTTTTGCTTGCTGCGTCGTGTGCTTCAAGCGCTTCAACCAACATTGATCGAGCTTTGTCAGCATCACCGCTTTCAAAGATATCTAGCAGCTGGTCGGTGATCGACTCGGCCCACTCGTTCGGAGTGACCTTTAGATTACGTGCACGCTGTTCGACACGGACATCGGCGAGGAGAGGACCCATGTCCGCCCATCGAAGGCACTGACAGTTTTTCTTATCGCTTATTCGCTCGCGCAAACGGCGAGCCAGGGCAGGGCTTGTTCCGGCAGTTGATACGGCCACTGTAACGTCATTTCGCTGAATCAGCGCAGGGGCGATCCACGTGCACAACGGCGTGACGTCCATCACATTCAACAGAATGTTTCGCTCGGTCGCCTCTGCAGAGATCGCTTTGTTAGTTTCCATCACGGAGGTATCCGCAACAATTACGATCCAGGCTCCGGCCAGATCGCCCGACTGGTACTTGCGTGCGATCCATTCGATCTCGCCTGCGTCGGCCTTTGAACGGAGCGCCGGTGAGATTTCGTCGTCCGGGCTGAAAAGCTTCACGTTCGCTCCGCATTCGAGTAGGTAATTTACTTTTCGTTCACCTTCATGAGAATCGCCGCCAAAGACGATTCCGAGGCGTTCTTTCACATCGAGGTACATACCGTAATAGCGAGGCACAGTGTTTTCCAATTCTGGGTTTGGTGATTGTTTGACCAGACTAATCGGGTGGTTAGGTCCACTCTGTTCAGCCGATCGGCTGTAATTTTTCAACTACAAATTCGTCTTCAACGAAATAACGAACTCGAGTCTTTTTATACTCACGGAGGCTATAAACGAGCTGACGTTCATCCATGCCGGTCGACTCAGCAATTTCGTTACCGAACTGTTCGCACTCTTCCGCGGAGATTCCGTGAACCATCGTGAAGTGAGAGTACGGCCAGTCTTCGTAAGTTGGCCTCTGGTAGCAGTGCGTCACTGCTGGATGCTCGGCCATAATGATGCCAATTTCTTCGGATCGTTCTTCTGGAACTTTCCATACAATCATGGCGTTCGATGAGAATCCTGCGCGTCGATGGTGAAGAACCGCGCTGTAACGGCGCATTATCTTCTGCTCGGTAAGCTGTTCCGCTCGTGCAAATAACTGATCGACGGTCATTCCGAGTTGCTCGGCCATCGAGTCGAACGGACGTGAAATTGAATCGAGGTCTTCCTGCATTACCTTCACATAGTCGATGATATCCTGGGTAACGTCAGGAGAAGTTGTGCTGGTCGTCCCCTGATCGTCGGGTCGGTAACCCTTCGTCGCGTTCGACCTACCTTTGACCATGTCGAAATTGACACCGATCTTGAAGAACTTGATCGTCGGTAGCAGCCGAGTTTTCAGTGCGCCTGTCAGCCTGCTTAGATTTTCGATTTCACCCTCGAGCGAATGATCGGGCGGCACGGCGATTGAGAAACAGAGGTTGAAGCAACCATTGCGCTCATAGTTGTGGCTGATCCCGGGATGCCTGTTGAGGAAGCGGGCAGCGCTGTCAAGCTTCTCTTCTGGAAAGCGCATTGCTACCAGCATCGACTGGTACTTCAGCTTTCGAGTGTCGAAAATCGCACCGATCTGGCGCACAACGTTCTTCTGACGGAGAATGCCAATGCGATCGATAACGTCTTGCTCAGTTGTGCCGACAGTCTCGGCGACTGCTTTGTACGGTTCCGCAACCAGCGGGAAGGCTGCTTGAATCGTATTCATGATCTCTCGATCAATTGGATCAAACTCATCGAAAGCCATAATTTTAATACTCTTACGCGCCCTGTCCGACTCTATTGCTCGGAGCTTTCCATGGTTGGGTGGTGAGGAAAGTGATAGTGGATGCTCTTGGTACAGATTGTATCCGAGAGCTCGGTCAATCTGTACCTTATCGTTCCACTGAAACACGTGAGGATTATTTCTCTAGTGTAGTGTGTGGTACCTACTGTGCTTAAACTGCTAATAACTGTGTTTTCTATTGAAATTCCTTATTGAAAAAGGAGATCATCGCGGCTCTGAGTGCCGGTTCTAATGTTTTCAGCAACATATCCAGCCGCCAGATTTCCACTGCGCACCGCCGATTCCATAGTCGAAGGCCAGTCGGTGTCGGTCCAGTCGCCCGCGAGATAGAAACCGGGCAGGGGTGTCCGTTGCGAAATTCTAGATTTTCTTGAACCTGGCGTCGCACGGAAAGTGGCTTCGAGCATTTTCACAACGGTGAATCTGTCAATACTTGCTGTGCGGGCTGCAGGAAAAACTTTTTCCATTTCAGCTGTGAATATATCGCGCAGTTCCTTTTTTGAGCGATCCTGCCACTCCCATGCACCGCTTAGCGAAATAACAACGTGCTGTGTGTTACTTGTTCTGGCGCCACTGTTTTGAGTTTTCAACTCAGTATCGTTGAATACCCACTGAAGTGGGCTATCGAGCACTGCAAAAAACCTCTCCGAAAGCACAGGTCGGTCGTACCAGATGTGGATGGCAACAATTGGAGCCGATGTCACAGATTCAGCCGGGGTGAAGAAATCATCCGGCCCATCTGAACCTCTTGGAATCAACTGTGTCATTGCGGCTGCCGGGACTGCAGCAATCACCGCTTCCCCCTTAATCAGATCCTCACCAGCCGTACACACTCCTCTGATAGCACCATCGGATATGTGGAGTGACTTGACGTCGGTTCCTGTACGAACTTCACCGCCGTGCACCTCGATGAACTGCCGTGCGTTATCGCCAACCAGCCTCGACAGTCCAGATAACGGTATACCCATCGCCGGGTTTCGAGATGATCCGAGAAAGGCGACCTTGATGAGCGAAATACCTGTGTGGGCACTGACTGCCGTGATGTCGTCGTTAAGCGAGGGAAGAATTATGAGATTCCAGAAATGCCGGATGGTTTCATTGTTCTGTCGGTGATCTCTAAGCCAGTCATCGAACGTGGTGAGATCGTGGTAAGAATCTGTGTGCGAACTTGGACTAAGCCGAGTCAACTTGATGCTCAGCAGTCCCCACAATATCCGGAGCTTCCCAATCGTGCCAATGTGCCTGTAGCCAAATATCGCCGACAGGTTCGAAAGCAAGCCGGGCAGTTTTCGTGCTTTCAGCCAGCTTGTCTTACCGCTCTTGAGCACGGGGAAACCAATGCGTTCATCCAGCGCGATTTGATCAGACGCACCAATGTCGGAAATGTACTGCTGAAACTGATCGCAGGCACCAATAAACACGTGCTGACCGTTGTCGATCTCGATCCCAGCCTCGGTGTCGGTGAATGAATAGGCCCTTCCACCTAGAAATGGTCGTTTCTCTAGAACGATTGGTTTGATGTCCAGTTGGATCAGGCGCACTGCCGCGGCTAATCCGGCGATACCACCGCCAATGATGACTACGATCCGTGTCGTCATGGGCTAAACGATCCTGATTCCAAGACGCTGCAGCCATATGACAGAAAGCAGCTTTATCTTATGGAATTTCGATAGGCTAGCCCGGTAGTTGAGCACGTCGTAGTTGTTCTTCTCAATCTGATCGAGCAGGATTTCGTATACCCGTGTCATCGTTTCAGGACACTGGCGAGACTGCTTATCGAGAAGTGGAAAAAGCCGGACACCCGACTCAAGATACTTCCTTGCTCTTTTAATCTGGAATTTCATAAATCGGATGAAATCAGGAGTGATTTGTTTGTTGCGAAGGTCGTCTACGGTAACGCCGTATTCAGCTAACTCTTCCGATGGCAGATAAACACGTCCAATTTTAAGATCTTCACTGATGTCCCGAAGAATGTTCGTCAGTTGGAGTGCTATTCCGAGATCGATAGCGTACTCGACCGCTTGATCATCCTCATAACCAAATACTTCTATGAGAGCAAGTCCGGTGGCGCTGGCTACCCGTTTGCAGTACTCGACCAGATCGTCAAAGGTCTCGTAGGTAGCTCCGTTGAGATCCATTCGGCAACCGTCGACTACATCGAGAAGGTGCTGCTGATCGATTGGGTACTTGTGGAGCGTATCGCCGAGAGCGAGCCACATGTCGGGCATCGACTCATCGTGCGCAGGCGGCTCTCCCGCATATGCGGCGGCGAGGTTCGGTTGGAGCGAGTCGAGCACCTCCGCGGTACGATCTCCGTACTCGCCATCGTCAACGATGTTGTCGGCAAGTCGGCAGAACGCGTAACCAGCGTAGACAGCGTTGCGCTTCTCACGCGGCAATGTGATGAAAGCGTAGTAGAAATTGGACGAGGCAGCTCTGGTCGAAGCGGCAACCGATTCGTATGCATCGGCTATCTGCTTGGGAGTAGCCGTGGATTTCGTTGTTTCGGTGGTGTCTGACATCGAAGGCATTTCAATCAGTATGCTTTGTTGCCGATTTGAACGCACCAGACGGGACGAGACTGAAACGGAATTTAGATCGAATCCAGGTTGAGAGAAGGATCTTCGCCTTTTCGAACTTCGAAATCTCAGGTCGAGAGTCGAGCACATCGTAGTTCTGCCGTTCAATGGCCTGGAGGATCGACAAGCCCCCGCGTGTAAATAGAGCAAAATCCGATCTGAGAGACCTGTCGAGATATTCCACCAGAGCGTATCCGTCGATAAACAGTTGCCGTGCCCGATCGATCTCAAATTTCATCAGCGATCTAAAGTTGCTGTCAGATCTGCCGTTGGAAATTTGCTCTTCAGTGACACCGAATTTCTCGAGGTCCTCTTGTGGAATGTAGATGCGTCCGATCTCGTAATCACGACTGACGTCCTGCCAGAAATTCGCCAATTGGAGGGCGGTGCAAGTGAGGTTCGCCAGTTCGTGAAGTTCAGGATTTCTAACTCCGCCGAGATACAGGACGAGATGCCCCACGGGATTTGCGGAGTATGTGCAGTACTCGATAATGTCATCGAACTTCTCATGATGGGTGATGTTCTGATCGCGCCGGTTTGCTTCGATTAGTCTTTTGAACGGTGTTGGCGGTATGTCGAAAATACGAATTGTCTCAGCCAGTGCAACGAAGTAAGGGTGCGTTGGACCCGAAGCAGTTTCCGACCCGGAATTGACGCCAGCGTCTACACGGGCACTCCCGTAGCAGGCATCCAGTTGGTTTTCCCACATATCGAGCAGCGCCAAGCTGTCGCCATCCGCCTCGTCGCCAAGATCATCTACACCCCTTGAAAAAGCGTAAATCGAATAAAAGTGACGGCGCAGATGCCTTGGAAGCAGGTGTGAACCAATACTGAAGTTTTCATAGCGGGTTTTGGCGAGTTGCTCGCAAGCCGCAAAAGTGGCGTCTAAGTAGTCGGGCGAGTCTGAACTGACTTCCATGTTTGGAACCGGAAGCTCAACAGCCGTTGTAGCTGACTGAATCATGGGCGTAATGCGCAGCATTATTTAGATGCTGTCTCACTTACGTTTCAAAGGTGGTAGCGGGTGAAGGCTGTCAGACAGACGAGCTAGAGCCCCATTACCTGTACCGCAATCTGACGAGGCTTTGGTTCGTCGAGTTCGACCAAAAGTACACGTTGGAACTCGCCGAGTAGCGGGGTACCATCAATAACGGGAACAATTTCCGATGTGCCGAGGATCATGTGCTGGCAGTGGGCGTGACCATTAGGACATTCGTTGGGGCGCATGCTAACGGTTCGTAGTTCGAAATCGTTGTGCCCGTAGTATGCGTCTTTCGGTGCGCTGCGCTCCAAAAAGTGCTCCATGTCCTGAAGCAGCAGGGGCTCGTTCTCGTTGATCATCACAGAGAACGTGGTGTGAGTGCTGTAGACAGTCACCTGACCGCTTGTGACCCCAGATTCTGTTACGAGCTGTCGCACCCTATCGGTGAAATCGATTATCTCAGGAGCATCGGTCGATTCTACTTCGACGACCTTGCTGAATACCTTGTATTCAACTCCGGTTGACAGTCCACCGGGCGATGCACCGTTCAACACACTAATTCGACCGGCTTCAACTGCCGACATATTACGTGTCTTGTCCGATAGCAAACTTTTTTTCTCCCTACGGTCACACAAAGCAGCGGAGACAACTTATCAGTAGCTCCACCAAACGGTATGTGTTCAAACTTCGTAGAATTCCAGCTAAATACCCGATTTTTTGACGACTTGTATCACGACTAAAATCATATTACTTCAACATATGCCAATCAGCACCTGTCGATTTCGTCGAGTACAACCACGCTGGAAGCTCGGGATTCACTGATAATCACAGATTAAGTTCAGCCGGTTTAGTATAGCGATTTCAAGGAGTTGCCCAGCCCTAAAATGATCGTCATTTGTTCTTTGGTGACCAATTTTTACGTCTGATGCGGATCTAATGTGGGCAAATAGCACTTTTTTACTCAGATTCCGTTATTTGCTCGACTCTTGTAAGGGCGGAGTGCGCTTCCATGAAAGCAGCCATGAAAGTTGTTAGGGAAGCACTGGCTGTTGTGGCAGAACGCCCCAGTCGAATGAGCGCTGGCAAGTCCTGTGGTGTGTTCGCAACATGCTTTATGTAGGCTGTTAATCCCCTCTCGTTCGGCCCTGAGCCTAACCTATCGACGATTGACGGAGCGTTGAAATCTCGATCGTCGAGAACACTGGCTACCACTCCCCATGGAACTTCAGCCTCAGTAGCAACCGCACCGACACCGTGGGATGCGGTATCTATCGCCGTGGCGTTTAGCGCCTCGCCGAGCCAGCGCTTGGTTCCTGCAGTTGTTGTGATTCTTGAGACCGTCACGATCGTACCATGGTGATAATCTAGGCCCGAAACTTCGACGGCCGTTCGGGCCGCCAGCAACATGGTTCTGTCCGGACCGAGTGATTCGGTATCGCGGAGCATGGACCACTCGAAAGGCGTACCTGGCAGATTCATGACTAGGGCTGCAATCACGATATCCCCGGAGCGTTCATAGTCCTTTGCTGCACTACAGAATCCAAATGAAACTATTGCTTCGGGCGCAAACTCTTCTATTGCCCAGCTCGTCGCACGTTCAGCCCGTTCTGAGCCTGATCCGCTGAGTACGACGGCAGGGAACTCATTTGACGTCGGACGGTAAGCGATGAAATCTTCAGGCGCGTCGA
Source organism: uncultured Dehalococcoidales bacterium (assembly GCA_964435915.1). GTDB lineage: Bacteria > Chloroflexota > Dehalococcoidia > Lucifugimonadales > Lucifugimonadaceae > Lucifugimonas. Next base: position 11,072 of record CAYTAO010000034.1, on the reverse strand, counting down.
CTGGTACGTAATCACCGGAGCGGATTATTCCAGTAGCTTCACGTTGTAGCGATCCGAGTGCAACTATCATGTGTGTCGTGAGTTACGCCTGAGTTGTTGTGAATGGTCGATCACCAGTAGGCGATTACGCCGCAATAGTATTGTCGATCAGGACTCTCGAACGAGTAAGAACTCTCCAAGTTCGGTGAATTCCAAGGCGGTGCTTCCCGAAAGTTCGATCGACTCTATCAACTGCTTGCACTTAACCCAGTGCTCTTCCGCCATCGACTGGCAGTAAGCTTGGGTGCCAAGATCTTCCATCACCTCAAGCACCACGTGCAGATCATCATTGTCTAGATCACCCTTGTTGCGGAAAATTTCTCTCAGGCGATCCGCACTGGCGCCGGTTGATGTGCTCAGTGCGTGAACAGCCGGCAGAGCCTTCTTCTTACGCTTGATATCGGCACCGACAGGCTTCCCTGTTTCCACGCCGCCCCAAACACCGAGAACGTCGTCTCGTATCTGGAAAATCCGCCCTAGACCGTACCCTATGGCTTTGAGCGACGTAGCCTTCTGTCGATCAGGACCCGAGGGAGGTGCAACAAGTCCGCCCAGATAAATAGATGCTTCTACTAATGCGCCGGTCTTGCGTTCGATCATATCGAGGTACTGGTCAACCGATACGGATTCTTCAGTCTCGAATGAGATGTCGAGGTACTGCCCCTCCATCATCTTCAAGTAGTGGTTTGTCAGCACGGCTTGGGCCTCAAGCGCAATCGACTCCTCAACGCCCACAGAGCGCAGTTTCCACGCTGCCGTATCGGCGATTTTCAGCATTGCGTTGCCCGAAACGATAGCAGCGGGCTCTCCCCACACAGCCCAGACCGTTGGGCGGTGGTGGCGTACGCGATCCATATCTTCCAGATCATCGTGTATCAGTGAGAAGTTGTGTACGTATTCAAGTGCCACAGCGATCGGTGTTGCTCGCTCTAGATCGCCACCCACAGCGTCAGCCGCGAGTAGTGCCAGCGTCGGCCGCATGCGTTTGCCCCCAGTGGAATTCGAATCAGAACCATCGATTTCCTGCCATCCCATGTAGTAGCGGTGGATGTCATAGATGTCAGGTTCAAGACCTTCAAGTTCCGCACGCAGCGCGTCATCGATCCGGCTTTGATAGCGAGAAAAGAAACCGGGAAGCGATGGTCCTTGTTTCACCGGTTGAGCGGAGTTGGCTGAGTTAGGAGGAATTGAGTTCACGGACGGTGTTTCATCAACGAAAAGGATCGTGATGTTCAGGGTACCTCGTCACCAGTACCGTCGGGGGAGTGATATGGGAACAAACGATCAGCAAAAAGGCCGTCATCAACTTTGTTGACGGCCTTTCCTGAATGATCTCAGTCAGAGATGTAACTATCTGGAACCCGGGGAATTCTATACCGCTGAAATCTCGAGCTTTCGTGCCTTTTTCGACTCCAGCTTTGGTAGTTTGATCATCAGTACAGCGTCCTTGAACATCGATTCAGCGTTCCCGTAGTCGACAATCTAAGGAGGCGTAGTGCCCGGTAGTAAGATCCCGTTCGCCTTTCCCGCAGAAGGCAACTGTTGGTTTTTGCTGAAGAGTTTTTGGCGGTTGCTCCAGCCGAGTCGGCCGTATGGTCAAGACATTGTCATCGATTGGTACATCGATTTCTTTTAGGGTAGTCCCTGGGACTGAAGCGGTAACAATCAGCGAATCGCCGTTCTGGACTACGTCGAGCGGGATGCTTCACGAATCAGGCTCGGTACTGCGCGCTGGTCGATTTCAAAAAACCTGTTGAACAGGTAATCGAATTCTCGAACAGTTCCAGAGGGTTGCTATTTCTCAATTGCCATTTTCATTTCCTTATTTGTAATTAAAAGTTCCCAGATGATTTACCGATGCTGCGGCCGGACATTTTTTACTGGGGCGGTTTCAAAACTTGCACGACTCAATGATAGAAATCTAATAATATAGATATCAGATCATCTATGCTTATACGAGTAAGATGTGTTATTATTATGTGGTTGTGAACTGGGAATTACGTATTTGACGGGCGACAAACGCGCGTCACGATCTGCTAGACAAGTTATGGTCCAGAACTACTACGACCTACTCGGAGTGAGTAAAACCGCTTCCGACAAAGAGATAAAAACGGCTTATCGAAGGATGGCGAGAAAGCTTCATCCCGACGTAAATCCGGGCAATGAACGCGCGCAGGATGAGTTCAAGAAAGTCAACGAAGCCTACGAAGTTGTCGGTGACCCGGAACGTCGTAAAGACTACGACCAGTTCGGCGATAACTGGAAACATGCTGACCAGATGCGCAACATGGGCGGAGGCAGAGGCAGCCGTCCCGGTATGGGAATGGGCTTCAATCTGAGTGAAATGTTCGGCGCTATGGGTGGTCAGCCGCAGGGCCCAGCCAAGCACAAGGGATCACTGGACGTCTCGCTGGATGAAGTTTACACCGGAACAACGAGGTGGATTTCGATCGGAAATTCGCTAAACGGTAAGCGGAACCTTGAAGTCGACATACCGAAGGGCGTTCGAGACGGTCGCAAGATAGTGCTTCGTCCAGATCGTAACACTGAGGTGTCGTTGACAGTAAACGTACGTGCCGAAAAAAGATTCACACGCGAGGGCGCTGACCTGCGGGCGGAAATTGCAGTACCGTTGCTCGACGCAGTCCTCGGGGGCGAGGTTGAAGTCCCGACCATGATCGGTCGTATCGCTCTTCAGATTCCAGCGGGAACCCAGAACGGGCGATCCTTCAAGATCAAGGGAAAAGGCCTGCCAAAGCAGGGTTTAGATTCCTTTGGTGATCTGTACGCAACTATCAACGTCCGGCTTCCAGAATCTCTCACAGTGGAAGAGCAGGCTCTTTATTCAAAACTGCGAGACGTGAGTTCTACGACTGAAGGCGAAACCAGTGGAGACGATGCCAGATGACAATGGGACACAACGACCCGGTTTTTGCCATCGGGATAGTCGCCCAGATGTGCGGCGTTCACCAGCAGACCCTGCGCAACTACGAACGATGGGAACTGGTCATCCCCAGGCGATCGAGCGGTGGAACGAGACTCTATTCGAATCGAGACGTAGAGCTGATTCAGCAGATATTGCGATGGAAAGACGAGTTCGGTCTGAACCTTGCCGGCATCGAAGTAATGTCGAGGCTTTTGAAACGGATAGACAATTTGGAAGACCACGTTAAGGATCTGACAGTCGAAGTCATTAAGTTACGAGAAGGCCAGACAAGGCTACCGGGTTAGCAAAACTTCGCCCCTATCCCGAGAAGATCGGAACGTAAAACCAAACAAATTGGTAAGCAGGAGAGACGGGAATATTAGAAATGGTATTTGATCCAAGTCGAGAAAAACTGACAGAGCAAGCACAGGCAGTGCTTCGTATGTCGCAGGAGCTTGTCGTACAGATGCGCCAGAACCAATGGGATGCTGAGCATGTTCTCATTGGACTTTTACGCGTCAAAGATTCGCTTGCTTCCAAAATTCTGGAAGAACTCAATATCGACATCGAAGCACTCGTATCTGCGCTAGAGATCAACCTGAGCGAATCCCCAACAGTTGGCGGCAATATGGGGCAGGTTCAGATGTTCATTACAGAGCGTGTTGGACAAATCCTAGAAACGGCAAAACAGGAATCAATCAGGCTTCGCGATGAGTTCATCGGAGCGGAGCACCTGCTCGTGGCTGTGACCAAGAACTCCGACGGTGAAATTGCGAAGCTCTTTAAGGATCGCGATATCACGGATGAGCGCGTGTATCAGGCGTTGCTCGCGGTGCGAGGGTCGGCACGAGTTACGGACTCGCACGCTGAGAGCAAGTATCAGGCTCTTTCGAAATACAGTGTCGACCTCACCGAGCTCGCACAGAACGGTAACCTTGACCCTGTGATCGGGCGTGATATTGAAATTCGCCGGGTGATGCAGACGCTTACTCGCCGGACCAAGAACAACCCGGTGCTTATCGGTGAGGCTGGCGTCGGTAAGACGGCGATAGCCGAAGGACTGGCACAGAGGATTGTCGATGGAAAGGTTCCCGAAAGTCTGCAGGGTAGGCGTGTGCTTTCTCTGGAGATGGGATCACTTGTGGCTGGTGCCAGCATGAGGGGCGAATTCGAAGAGCGCCTCAAGGCCGTGATGGATGAAATACGCCAGGCATCAGGCGAGATCGTCCTCTTCATCGACGAGATTCACACCGTTGTCGGGGCAGGCGGAGGTGGCGGCGCGCTTGATGCATCGAACATGATGAAGCCAGCGCTTTCGCGTGGTGAACTTCAGACCATTGGCGCTACAACACCGTCTGAATACCGTCGATATATCGAAGCAGATGCGGCACTCGAACGAAGATTTTCGCCCGTGTGGGTTGAGGAACCGAGTATCGATTCAGCGATCGACATGCTGGACACTCTGCGACCAAGGTACGAGCAACACCACGATTACAAGATAGATTATTCGGCACTCGAAGCTGCAGTAAAGCTGTCTGCTCGATACGTCTCAGATCGTTTGCTGCCTGACAAGGCGGTAGACCTGATCGATGAGGCGGCGGCAAAGAAAAGAATCGAGAGTCCAACGTGGCCGAAAGAACTGGCAGAGCTTCAGAAGCGTCGGCGTAAACTCGCTGGCGATGAAGAAATGGCATCGGTTGCTGGTGATTACGAGCTGGCAGCGAACCTCAAAGCGCAGGTCATTCGACTCAACGAAGAGTACGAAGACAGTAAACGAGAATGGGGTAGTTCGCACGGTGCCAGCAACACTGTGACAGCTGAAGATATCGCCGCTCTGATAGCTGAGCACACGGGAATTCCTGTCGCCCGTCTGGTTGAAGGTGAGGGTGAGCGTCTACTGCACCTCGAAGAACGATTGCACACGCGTGTGATCGGCCAGAATCACGCGGTCGAAGTGCTTGCCGATGCCGTGCGTCGTGGAAGAGCCGGTCTATCTGATCCGAAGCGCCCTATTGGAAGTTTTGTCTTCCTCGGGCCAACCGGGGTAGGAAAGACAGAGCTTGCTCGGGCGCTCGCTGAGTTTATGTTCGATGATGAAGACAACATGATCCGGGTGGATATGTCGGAGTTCCAATCACCGGCCGACATCACCAAGCTTATTGGTGCACCGCCTGCCTACATTGGATACGACGATGGCGGGCACCTGACGGACGCCGTACGACGACGTCCTTTCTCGGTAGTACTGTTCGACGAGATCGAAAAAGCGCATCCTGATGTGTTCAACACGATGCTTCAGGTGCTTGATGATGGTCGATTGACGGACAGTCATGGTCGAACTGTTGATTTCCGAAACACCATCATCATCATGACCAGCAACCTAGGTTCGGGCGATGTAAAACGTCAGGCGTTTGGGTTCAACAAGCAAAGCCGAGAAGATACTGAAAGTGTTCAGCTGCGTACAAACGTTGAGGACGCACTGAAAAAGGCGTTCCGACCTGAGTTCCTTAACAGGATTGACGAGTACATAGTCTTCGATTCACTGGACGAGGAAGACATCAGGTTAATCGTCGATAAGTTCATCAATGAGGTGTGTGAGCGAGTTTCCGACCTCAAGGTTTCGTTGACGCTGACTGATGATGCTCGCAATTGGCTTGCGATAACCGGTTTCGACCGAATGTACGGTGCGAGGCCGCTGAAGAGAGCGATTCAACGTTATGTTGAAAGCCCACTTTCGAGACGGCTTCTCGCCGGAGAGTTCCCACAGGGCTCGTTGGTGTTTGTCGACGTTGCAGAAGATGAAATCACGTTTCAGCTTAGCGACGTTCACGATGAACAAATCGAGGTAGCCGACACAGGCGCTGATCAGGCTGAAGAGTCTGAGATAACACCCGTTGGCGGTAACAGCAAATAAATGGATAATCGCATAACAGAGCATCGTTAAGGAATAGACCTCCCCTTTGTAAAACAATACGAAGATGGGAGGTCTTTTCGCGTTCATTGCCGTAAGATGCTGGCGTGCCAGACAAACAAATGCAGGATCCAGTAGTAGAAAGTGCTCGTGTACCCGCGAGCAAATTCACTGAATTCATCGCGAAACATAATCGCGCCTACCAAACGATTATCTGGACGGTAGTTGTAGTTTCCGTCATTGGTGGCACGGTTGCATGGCTGGTTGATTGGCTCAACGCTCAGGATGCCGGTTACGGGGGAGCATTTCTTGTAAACCTCGTCGGGTCGGCAGCCGTCGTGATCCCGGTTCCCGGTCTTGCGGCAGTGTGCGCCGCTGTGGCACCTAATCTTGGGTTGAACTTCGTATTTTTGGCTGTAGCTGGCGCGGTTGGGTCGACCATTGGCGAATTGACTGGATACCTGGTCGGTTACGGAAGCCAGGGAATGATGCAAAAATCGCGGTACTATTCGAGTATTCGGGGTTGGGTTGTGAGGCGTGGCGGACTGGCTTTGTTCATTCTCGCCGTCATTCCCAACCCGCTGTTTGATATTGGTGGATTCGCTGCCGGATCACTCGGCTACCCAATATCGAGGTTCTTTATGTGGGTTGGGCTGGGCAAAATGATCAAGTTTCTGATCATTGCTTACGCCTGCCGGCAGTCGATTTCGTGGCTCTCTGACCTCGTATAGTTCACCGAGATCGATCAATTCTTGTGCTTCAGGTTAACCTGAGAAATTCCAACTTGTCCGATTCTCAACAATCCGAAATATCCGAGTCCCCTGACTCACCGACCGGAAGTGCCGGCACGGAAACTGGTGATTCAACTGGTGAACTAACCGCTCTGCAGCTCTGGATCTCTCAGAATCGTGAAAAGACGATCAGGCTTTCGATTGCCGTATTTGTAGTCGGATTTGTGATTGTTGGAGTGATACTCTGGCTGACCGACAGCTTGAATATGGAGAATGTCGGGTATGGTGGCGTCTGGATCGTCAGCTTCATGGCTGCGGGATCGATCATTTTACCCGTTCCCGGGCCGGCTGCTGTCTGCATCGCTGCGGCACCTGATCTCGGTCTTAATCTGCTTACAATAGGCATAGTTTCTGCATCAGCCGAGGCCCTAGGCGAGATGACGGGGTACCTCGCCGGAATCTCAGGTCGATCACTGTTGGAGCGGAACAAGTACTACCCCAGAGTTCATTCACTTGTTCGGCAACGCGGTGGAATCATCCTGTTCGCTGGAGCGATAATTCCGAACCCACTATTCGATGTCATCGGAATCGCAGCAGGGAGCATTGGCTACCCGATCAAGCGATTCCTTGTGGTGGTATTCGTCGCCAAAGCAATCAAATCCACAGGTATCGCCTACGTTTGCTTCAGGGGCATCGAATGGCTTGAGAATTGGATCGAGTATCTCGGATGACCAGCGAAACAGACCAACTGGGAGTTGTGATAGTCGCCGCTGGGCAGAGTTCTCGGATGGGCGGAGTCGACAAGCAGGTAGCGTTACTCGGCGGTGAGGCGGTTATCTCGCACTCGCTCAGGGTATTCGAAACGTTTGATGGCGTTGACTCGGTAGTGCTCGTAATGTCGGCCGAAAATATCGAAGACGGCAGGAATGCGGTCGCGGCTGGCAATTTCACGAAAGTTGTAGAGGTGGTCGTTGGAGGAGCCCGCAGGCAGGACTCCGTAAAAATCGGCCTCGACGTTCTTGCTGGCCATTCGGCGAACATCCCAGAGTTCATAGCCGTCCACGATGGTGCAAGGCCGTTCATCGATCACGAAATTCTTGAACGGGGAGTGATGACTGTCCGGAAAATCGGTGCTGCAATAGCAGCCGTGCCTCTAAAAGACACGATCAAGGTTGCTCCTCATCGAGTCGTTACCGAAACCCCGGACAGGACGGGCATGTGGGTTGTTCAGACACCGCAGATATTTCGTTACGACGTACTCAGTACAGCCCACGAAATGATCACTGACGACGTGACCGATGATGCGTCTATGGTGGAGAAGGCTGGTGGGCTGGTTGCTATCTTCAACGGATCGAACGACAACATCAAGATCACTACGCCGGAGGATCTTGAACTGGCAACTCTGATTTATGAGCGCCGAACGGGTAGCATTCTGAGTGGCATTTCAGGTACTGCAAGATCACGCTTCGGTATTGGATTCGATGGGCACGCTCTCGTCGATGGTGGTCCACTGCGCCTCGGCGGAATCGACATTGAGTTCGAGCAGCGCCTCGACGGTCACTCTGACGGAGATGTGCTGTTTCATGCGATCGCGAGTGCCATTCTCGGAGCCGCCGGAATGGGAGATCTGGGTGGACGGTTCCCGTCATCAGATGAACGCTATGCCAGATTCGACTCGGCTCAATTTATCGCTGAGTCGGCACGGTTGGTGCTAGAAGCTGGATGGCTGGTAGATCATGTCGATGCTACGATCATTGCGCAGAGACCTCGACTCAGCTCCGAAGCTCCGA
>CAYTAO010000034.1:0-2668 GCA_964435915.1 uncultured Dehalococcoidales bacterium | reverse complement strand
CCGAACATGGAAGAGCAAATTGGAACAATCGACGGTCTCGTAAACACCGATATCAACGTAAAAATAACGTCGACCGATCATGTCGGCGCGATAGGCGCGGGTGAGGGCATTGCGGCTCAGGCCATCGCTACATTAATCCCCGCATCAAAGTAACCAATCGAAACGAATGATTCAACTTTATAACTCACTCACCCGCAAAAAAGAAGACTTCGTTCCGATGGGCGACGAAGTTAAAATGTACGTTTGTGGGGTCACCGTTTATGACGATTCTCATCTGGGGCACGCCCTGAGTAGCATCGCGTTCGATGTGCTCGATCGGTATCTCGAATATCGGGGCTACAAAGTTCGAAAAGTCCAGAACTTCACCGACGTTGACGATAAAATTATCAACCGGGCGAGTGAAGACGATGTGCCCTGGGAAGAGATTACCGAGAAGTACATCGAGTCGTTCTACGAGTCGATCGACGGGCTGAACGTACGACGTGCGACCGTGCACCCTCGTGCGACTGAGGACATGCCGGAGATTATCGACTTAATTCAGCGATTGATCGACGGCGGATCTGCCTACGAACTGAACGGATCCATCTACTACCGGGTCCGAAACAAGGCGGACTACGGCAAGTTGAGCAGACAGAACATCGACGAGATGCTTGAGGCGTCTCGTCATGATCTCGAAGACGGCAAGGAAGACCCTGCAGATTTCGCGCTCTGGAAAGCTGTGAAGCCAGAAGAACCCAAGTGGGACAGCCCATGGGGACCCGGACGTCCGGGTTGGCACATCGAGTGCTCGGCGATGGCGTTCAAGCACCTCGGCGAGCAGATCGACATTCACGGTGGTGGGCTGGATCTGATCTTTCCTCACCACGAGAATGAGATAGCACAGAGTGAGTCGGCTTCAGGTGCTGTGCCGTTTGCGAAAGCGTGGATGCACAACGGGATGCTGCGCATCGCGGACGGGCAGGAGATGAGCAAGTCGTTGGGGAATACGTTCAACGTGAACTCGGCTTTGGAAGAATTCAGCTCTGACGCCATTCGTCTGTGGATTTTGCAGAGCCACTACCGCACGAATCCGCTCCTCGACAAGAAGCTGATCGGTGATGCTGAACGATCTATGCGTCGTATCAGGTCGGCAGTTGATATCAAGCTCATCGAATCGGAAGAAGAGGTAGATTTCAAGCCCTTCGAGCGCCGGTTCGTCGAGGCGATGGACGATGATCTCAACACGCCCATGGCACTCGCAGCGATATTCGATCTGTGTCGCAAGATGAACCGGGGACGAGACGCTGGTAAGGATACTTCCGGAGCGATTGAACTGGTCCGCGAGTTAACTGGAGTATTGGGCTTCACCCTCGAAGCCCCGCCGCAAAAAGCCGGTTTGAGCGATGCAGAAGTTAGGGTGCTTGTTCAACGGCGCAAAGACGCTCGAGCAGAAAAACGCTGGGGAGATGCAGACGCCGTACGCGATCAACTCGATGCAGCAGGAATTTCTATCTCCGATACCGGCGGTGAGACGGTCTGGACGCGAGGGTAGGGGCGGAGAGTGCTTTTCTTGAAAAGAGTGCGGGTTGTCAAGACAAAGGTAGATCAACCGTTGACTGGCCTTTAGTACCCGCTGTGCTTCATCAGCTAATCTGATCACGATCTGGGCTGCTGGCAGTATTTGGGAGATTGTACCCGAGCTCTGACTCGCAACAGCTAGCAACTCCTGAAGTCGTTCCGATTCGCTAGCGTTTCGGAGCCTGCCTTCGAGAAGGTCGGCTTCATCGCGCTCTTGCTGACGTCAGTCCACTCATTCGTCGATAAATGGGGAACGCAGCGAACGGACTACAGCTCCGTAGCCCGTGGTTCCGGGAACGGGAATGATGTTGTTCGGAACATCGACTTTGGTGGCATTTTCAGCATCAGCATCGACGAACAATTGCTTGCAATTTGGATGTATTGGCGCTTCTTCGGATTTCAGGAAACTTGTACGTAGATTGATACTACTGCGCGAAGCATTAGTGCCGCTGCGAGACCTGGTCTATCAGTGATACAACCCGCTGCGAGGACCGCGACCGGGTCAACAGCGTCGACGATCTGAGGATCAATGGTAAAGGCAAAGAAGAAATGGTTTCGCCAAATCCACCAGACTCACCACTCTGGGCAATGATCACATCGACTCCCCCACCAGTGGCCTCATTTGTTTGATCGACGATCATCACATGTTGAATGACAAGACTGCCGGCTTCATGGGCAGCAGGCACGACTTCGACCTGATTACCAAGTGCGAGAGAGATGACCGTCGACCTGGCCGCCGAGGTAATGTCTCAGGATTCTGTATCGAGGTCTGGCACGAGGTGGTTTACGGTGAATGGCTTATCGGTGAGCTTGCGAATCGCCACAAGCTATTGGCTTAGACTCTCGGCTGGCCGGAGCCATGCTCCAAGGCTTCCCAGTCCGTCTGTGTTCGAAACGGTAGCCACCAATTCGGCAGAGGTTTTTGTTCCCATGCCGGTCTAAATAACAGGAATCTCAATCCCCAAAAGATCGCACAAAAAGATTCGCAACATCGCGGTATTCCTTGTGACTGAAAAGCGATGCGAGAGTTTATAAATCGGGACCTAAACCATCGGGTTAAGAGTGACCGTTCCGGCCGAACCATCGACCGTTACCAGCTGCCCCTCTGCGA
>CAYTAO010000033.1:22410-23440 GCA_964435915.1 uncultured Dehalococcoidales bacterium | reverse complement strand
TCGTCTTCAACTACCGTCCCGATTACGGTTAGTCCTTCTTCATCGACCTCGTCTTCTTTCCCCTTCCAGATTGGGTCGATCCCTACCCGGTACCGGGACTGATCTTTCATTTTCTTCAGCAGATACAGGTCATTACAACCCACATCCACAATGCAATTGAACTTCTTGACCTGAGTTAACTCTTTCAGGCTCTCGAGGAAGAATTCCGACCCGGCCATCGAGTGATCGCTGCCTGATGTCCTGAAGAAATAGGATGACGCATACAGTTCCGCCGGATCGACAACATATCCCAATTTGCCGTGCATGCAGTTTTGGCAGTAAAGGAATTCCTGATCGATTCCTGGCGGAATCTCAGTTACTACTTCCTTTGAATATCGACCTGTGAGAGGTAGATTCGGTAGATCGATAATTGATTCAGTGGGGTTCCCGCAGATCGAGCAGGCGACGCTTGCATGGCTAACGCCTGTGTTCATATTCAAGCGGTTCCTTTTGTATTTGTTCCCAGTTGCTTTCTACCCAACGGTGCACCTGAGACAGCCCTTCGTCGAGCGTGATGCGCGTACCCCATCCGAGTTCATCTCGTGCCTTTTTAGGGCTTATCACATATACGGCGTCTTGCCCTGGCCGTTCACCAACCATCTCAGTAACCTCATCAAATGAACGTCCCATAAGTTTCGAGATCATTTCGACAATTTCTCGTATCGAGTACCCGCGATCAACCGAAAGATGGTAAATCTCTCCGGGTCGGCCGCGTTCCATCGCCGCCAGTTCACCCCGGGAAACGTCGCGAACATGAATGAACGATTTCACGGCCTCGCCGCCTCCATGAAGTGAAATTATTTTGCCCGATCGCATATATATAAACGAGCGAGGGATGATCTTAAAAAGCTGTTGGTGCGCACCATAGACATTGGTGGCACGAATCGTGACCGCGGGGAATCCATAATACGACACGAATGTTGATATTAACAGGTCGGCAGCAGCCTTCGAGGCAGCATACGGCGTACTCGGATTCAATGGCGCAGCTTCT
>CAYTAO010000033.1:14711-22400 GCA_964435915.1 uncultured Dehalococcoidales bacterium | reverse complement strand
ATATGCCTCGGGAGAAGATATGTGGACGTATCTCCGCAGATAATCCCGCTGTCTGAGACTGTTGAGCAGCTTGGCCAGTGCCACCGTGTTCGTTTCAAACCACTGCTCTGGAAAATCCCAGCTAGGCCCAACTTCGCTTTGTGCTGCGAAGTTCACGATATATTCCGGCTCAAATCCATCAAGCTCTTTAACTATCTCGGCTGCGTCATCGTTCAAGTCCAACTGACGAAACGTAAAGCGCTCCGGGCCGTGTTGTCGATATGGAATGAACAGGTCGCTTTTTTCGGGAGAGCGACTGATACCAAGTACTTGCGTTTCAGAATTTCCAAGAAGCAGATCAATGAAATCGCTTCCCGAGAATGAATTGCTGCCAATCACCGCCACTTTACGAACGGTACTCATAGACTCTTTTCACCTGACACGCGATCGGGCTGGGAACGGACGCTAAGACCCCGAGATATACGCTTCCACAACACTAGAAATCGCTCCTAATCAGTTTGGCTGTCAACGCGAGCCGTCTCACGGTACACACCTCCCGTGCGACGTTCAACTGATGCATATCGCTGGGGGCTAATTTTTGAATCCGGAGGTCGACCACATTTCGGTGTATGTACGATTTTAGTCGCGTTAATTGTTGATCGATTCCAATCCATCTCTATCTTTGAAAAGGTCAACATGTGTTCGCAAGAAATGCCGTCCAACCCTCGACATTGTGCCCCACGTCTCAGGGGTCAAGTTCGAAGCTACCATTTCCTGAAATCGATCTTGTAACTGGTCGTCCAACGGCTCGTACTTAGCGACGCCATCAAGTCGATCCAGCATCTCGATCGCAAGTTCGCGTATTTCTTCAGCTGAGTTGTCCCGCCATTCAACGCCAGCCTGAAGAAAACCAGCACCAGTGTGTGCATCACGAAGTACATCGGATCCGAGCACGTGATCGAAACTAAACACCTCCGGCGGGGAACCTCCCACTATTAGTTTGGAAATACGCATGTCGCGTTGACCTAACAACCCTTGACTCAAAGGCACGTAATTAACGCCTGCAGTTGGGACCCCGAATACCCATGCCACCCCACCAGGGCCTGAGTTAGATTGGAGTAAGAAGCGCGAGTGCGCAATAACGAAGATGTCCATCCACTCGGACTTGGCCTGCGAATGGGCATAGTCCACCAAGCCTGCCATCGAAGGCAACGGTTTCATACTTGAGTCTCCGCTCCGAACTACGTATCCGCCGCGATCGATAATCCCCTGTGCCGCAGCAAGAACGGTCAGCGGAGCAACGTTTCGAGGCGAGCCACCCAGGCTTCGATTCACACCTTCACGAGCGTGCAATGCCACCCACCATGCATTTCCCGGGACACCAAGCTCTTGCATAGCACGCCGACCTTGATCTTGGTGGCCTTGGTCTAGGGTGAGCAACGGCTCACCCTGACTGATGAATTCATATCGATTCACAATTTCATCAATGGCTGGGCCATACTCCAAAAGGTTACCTTGCTTCGAAAATATCTTGTATCGAGGCAAATACATTGGAGTCCCGGTCAATCGCGACCACTTGAGTGGCGCAAGCAGGAATGCCAATAGAGGATGCGTAACAAGATGGAATTGCGAGCGCCATAATTCCATCAGGAAAGTGTTCGGAACCCTGTTCCGTGAAATAGCAATCACCGCACGCCTTTTCGGGCGCACGCCGACCGCTTGAGCCTGCAGGTAAAGCCCCGGATCAACTGCCAGATGTCCAAAATTATCGGCAAGAGCGTGGCTGTAAGGGAATCGAAACTTCAGCAAGCGTGCCAAAAGGGCAATCGGTGTGTAAATCAACACAAGCAAGCCCCGAAGCGCAGCTCCAACGGCGGCCTGAAGAAGCGCCACTCCGAGCTTCCAAACGACGTGTACGCGCTCAGACCATGATCTCGCTTGCAGTCGCGTGAATCGCTCCCGAACCCGCAGCAGACCGCGAACTTCAATATCAGCCATACACGAACCTAGAATCGTCTTGATGCTGCTTCGTCACAGATCCGCAGCTACTCGGCACTGGCTAAACGCGCCCCAGTTCAACCGACATCTCTGGTATATGCTCACTTACCCAGGATTCGTAACGCTTCTCGAGATTAGTCAGGTGCAATTCTCGGTAATGCTTGTCGATATGCGCGTGAGGATCAGTGTCCCGATTCGGCTCAAGGTTGAGGTCAGATCTGCCGTCTGTCATCTCAGAACGATTGGCAAACAACCAGCCGGCCAACCGCAGCGCCTCAAGAGATCGAGGTGAGTACTCATCTTCACCGGCAATCGAATACACCCCGAAAGTCATCGCGTGCTCGCTGACGATCATGTCCCATTTCTTCAGATTGTCGTAGGAAATGGTCCCGGGAAACGGCTGGTAGAGGGAGAAAACCGTGTACTCAAGCAGTCCACGATCGACCAGGTAACGACCGAAACACATCGAGTCGTAAATTTGCTCGATAGTCTCCCGCTCCTCGGTTATGCCCGCGTGGCCAATAACGAACCCGGCCTGAACACGAACCGGTATTCCCGTTCTCTCACTGGCATCCCGCAGTGTTTCTGCCGCAGAAATTGTGATATCCAATACATTCGGGAGCTTTTTACTCCAATAATCATCAGCGATCTGTTGGTCTGCAGACTCAATAGCCAAGAAGAATGATCGCAATCCGGCTTTAATCAGGCTATTAATCGCTGCATCATCCCCTTTCGCTATCGCATTAACCAACACGGCATTGGGTACGTAAAATTCGAAACCCATGTCTTCGACTTCAGAAGTCAGATTTGGCAGATATTTACTGGGAAGCAACGCTTGATCGTCGCCCAGAATTATTTTGTTATAACCCTGATCCTTGAGTGTTTTCAATTCGTCAACGACGCTGGAAATAGGTCGTGTCAAGATGCCGAGAGGTTGCCCAAGCCGGGTCTCAACCGCAATGTGGCAACCTTCGCAGACAAATACGCACCCTTCCCGAGTCAATATCTGAATCGTCAGCCCCTCGGTGAGGTCGCGCCCTGGGCGATCAAATAATAAGATCGCGTAGATCGGCGCTTCTGCAAACAACTGACCATCCTCGTCGATGATGTAGGGATATCGCTCCTGAACTTTGTCAATTCCCTGATCGGCGATTCGTTGCTGAAACACATTTTCAACTTCCGGATACACCGCCAATGGAAGTCGGTGTATAGGGAACAAGTTTGGGTCCATCGGTTCTACGTCGATGACGCCGGGAAGCGTTGTCTCTAGATGGGCCAAAGTCATGCTATATTTTGCGAACTGTTCTTTACCTTCACCCGTCCGATAAGCATCTACGATGTCGATTATGAGGTTGTCGAATTTTCCTCTGTACACAAGATCTTCATGTTCACCCATCTGATTGGGATAACTCGTAGCAGCGACACCCCCGATTAAGATCGGAATCGAGAATTCCTTGCGTATCAGTCCAATCTGGCGGCGAAATGGTTCAGCTTGTGTACTGAAGATTAGGGTACCCAAGATTATGTCGGGATTTGATGCCCGGATGCATTCGATAAGTTCTTCATCCGGCAAACCAACTTCGACGGTTTCAAACGACTGTTTCTGATGCAAAATGAGTTCAGGTGCTTTCCCGACGAAATTCCCGAGTTGCTGTGTTCGTTCACGTGCCGCTACCCGGAACAAACCTTCAGCTTGACCATCCAGTATCTCGGTTTGGTATCCCACTGATCGTAAACGAGCCGTGAGTCGAGCCGGCCCGAGCGGGAAGCTCAGATTAGGAATCTCATTTGGGTGATAATGCCCGTTGGGCAACAGCATCAGAACCCGGTACTCACTCCTCGGTTTCACACAGTTCGTTGATTTCACTAAATGCACCAGAAATCGAGATTCGCTGAAATTGCTTGATCAAGTTACCAAGTAAGGATTCTGGGAGCTAATAGCACAGCCCGAATCCCGGGTTATTGTATCTAATCTAACAAAAAGATGGCGCTGAGCGCCTCGCGATCAAACGTAAAATACTCTCGCCTTTTTTTTAGCCGTACATCCATCCCGTCGTCGAGCGCTTCGTCCATTCTCGGTCGCAGCGTCGCCAGATCGGCCGTCGAAACTATGAGCCCCGTCTCAAACTGATCAACCATGCGTTCAACCATGCGCAGATCCCTGTCGGCCGCGATGATCAAAGGCAGTTCCGTTTGAACGAACGTAAAGATAAGGTTCGGTCCAACTTCCTCGAATCCAGCGTTGACGTGGCAACGGCTCGCCGACATATGGTCGTATGCCCAGTCATATCGTGTGAACGTACTCAGAGCCTGCTCAAAATCGAGAGTCTCTTCGATATGGAAATAATCGCTCTCGCGCTCGAACTCCCAGTATGGTTTCGATCGCGAGGTCGAGACCCAATCAGGTCGGGGTGGATGGTAGTGAACATGGATACCTTGAGCACACATTACCCGCCAGTTCGCAAGATGCTCTGGTTCCCCATCAATCAGGATCATATCCCCCGGAAACACCACGTGAGGTTCGCCGTCGGATGCCGATAGTTTAGGCAACGGTTGGTTCGGACCCAGTTCGTCTACACATGCCGGTGAAATCTCTTTGATTTCCCCTGAAATATCCATTAGCCCCCGAATCGCTTCTGAGGCTGCAGCGCCCCAGTAGTGATATATACCGTCAGCCCTAGACGCGAGAAATCCCTCTACAACAGCTGGTTCGGATTGCGGATCGTAACCTGGAATCGCACAAATCCATTCTTCGGCCCGAAATACTAAACGGCCTGGATGGAAAATTGCAGCAACGGCATCAAGGTGTGTGCGACCACCGCGAATAACAGTAGTCTGGGCCGATATTCGGTGGAGAAGCTCGATTATTTCGACTGCTCCTCCATCACCATAGTTCAATATTTTATCGAAATGTTTCGACGAGAGTTTTTCCTGCCCCCACCACAAAGGCCCCATCGCCAGAGTGCAATGCAGGCCGGGTCTTTGGCTTCTGAGGGCTATGACGTCTTTGATCATATCCGGGCTGAATTGAGGGGTAATTATCAGCACGTCCGTTTTTATGGGTCTGGAGTTTTGCCCCCAGGCTGGCAGTCGACGATAATCGCCTCCCGCCAGCGATGCCATAATCATCTCGCGAAGTGAAAGCGGCACTTCTTGTGCGGTTATGCGCCGGTAGATCTCGGGTCGCTGCTCACGCAGCCAACGCTCCATCGCCGGTTGCCGCAACCGAGCCCTAGCCTTGCGTAACCGATAGCGAACGGAACCCGGCAATATCAGGCGCACAAATGTTGTTAGTCGCGTTCGCATGAGATCCAGCAATCCCTGTTCACTAAATCTCCCAACAATTGGTCAATCGCGGGGAATATTCGCGTATTAATAAGGTCCAAGGAACTCTGGACCCACGTCTGATGGGACAGATACCTGCTCACTGGTGCGACCGAGAATATCTAGACATGCAGCCGCTATACCGCTCGCATCTGAATAGAACCTGTCCTCAAGTGGCTTCGAAACAGGCGCAGGAGTGTCCGCCACACCGAGCCTGCGGACTGGGGTTCTAAGAACATCAAACGCGTCCTCACTGGCGATCGCGGCGATCTCGGCGGCTACACCATACGTAACCCAGCTTGTATCTGCAATTACAAGCCGTCCGGTTTTGCGCACCGAACCGACAATCGTCTCTCGGTCAATCGGGCGAATCGATCGAATATCAACAACCTCGACATCGATACCCACAGTCGATAACCCCGTAGCGGCATGCAGTGCTTCCCGTACCATCATTGACGTCGCGGCGACTGTCACATCCGAGCCAGCCTTTGCGATCGCCGCCTTGCCAATCGGCACTGGCTTCAAATCCTCCGTCACCACACCCTGAGCCTCGAACAGTGCACGATGCTCTAGTATCACCGTCGGAGCTGAAGAACGTAAGGCCGACACCAGAAGCCCCTTAGCATCTGCCGGTGTCGCAGGCATAACCACTTGAAGGCCGGGGAAATGCCCTAAAACCGACTGGAGACTCTGGGAATGAGTCGCGCCCTGCCCCCAACCTTTTCCAATAATGCCTCTAACCACAATAGGAACTTGTTTCGCGTTTCCGCCAAACATGTATGCCCACTTGGCGGCCAAATTGATCATCTGGTCAAAGGCCAGGAACATGAAGTCGTTTCGGGCGTGGACGATCACCGGGCGCTTGCCTAGGGCTGCTGCACCAATGGCAATTCCGGTCATAGCGTTCTCAGGCCACCCCAATACCCATGACAAAAACAGACTTATCTGCTTCCATGCACTGGACAAGACCCTCAGAGATCGCTTCGCCGTATTTTAAAGTTCTTGATGTCAATCTTTATTCATCAATAAACATCATCGAACAACGATGTTGGCTCTGGGAATGGATTCGACTTCGCTCGATCAACCGTGGTGGTAATCTCTCCCTTGATCGCCTCTGCCCAGGCGTCAATGTCATTTTGCGAACACGTTTTGGTAGATATCAAAATTTCGCCCAGTGCCTTGATCGGATCTCGTTCTTTCCACGAATCCAACTCTTCCTTGCTCCGGTACCCGAGCTCGAAATCCTCGTATGGGCCCACATGCTCACGCCAACGATAAGTCAGACATTCGATAAACACAGGACCCTCACCGGCCGCGCAAAGTTCACGTGCCTCGCTAGTCGCCTCGAATACGGCAACCGCGTTATTGCCATCAACCTGAACTGAGCGCACGCCGAAAGCGTCGGCGCGTTCAGTAATCAGGGTGTCATTCGGACGACGAAATTCTGCAGGTGTCTGCGTGGAATACAAATTGTTTTCACAGACGAAAATAACTGGCAAATCCCTGATGCTGGCAAAATTAAGACTCTCGGTGAAAACACCCTCGTCAACAGATCCGTCCCCAAAAAAACAGACTGCCACGTTTGGCGACGAATCCATCGAAAGTGCCAGACCCGAACCAGTCGCGGCAGCAATCGTCTGACCGAGTATGGCCGACGAAGCGATGAACCCAACGTCTGGCTGTGTCAGGTGGACAGATCCGCCTTTGCCACGCGCAGCACCAGCCTCTTTTCCGTACATCTCGTTCACCAAACCGTCCAGAGACCCACCCTTGGCTAGAAAATGTGCATGGCTCCGATGACCGCTGTACACCACGTCATCCCGGGTGAGGGCCGCGCAAACTCCAACAGCATCAGCTTCTTGACCAATAGAATAATGAGCTGGGGTTCTCATTTCCTGCTCTTTGTAGAGCTCGGCTAGCGTCTCTTCGACCAACCGTATTCTGAGCATGTCCTTATACAGCTGAATTTCAGAATTTTTCATATCGGACGAATCGGGCGATGTCATTTAAGACCCGCGGATTGCATCGTCTTGATGTTCGAGTATCGAATGTCATCCATCGGATCGGGTAACCGGCCAGAATTAAAAGCTCGAACCATCTCTCGAATAGCGTCTTCGATCGAGAAGCGCGGCTTGAAATCAAGATCCTCAACCATCTTATCGCAACTGATTTGATACGAGCGGTTATCGTCGCTTGGAGTAGTAACAATCTCGATCGTCTCACGAAAGGGCATCTCTTCCATCACAACGCGTCGGACGAGCTCTGCCAGATCCGAAACGGTGTGGTTTTCGAATCCTACGTTGTAAGTTTGGGCATCGATAACGTCTGAGGGAGCCTCAAGCAATAGTTGGTAAAAATCAACGATGTCCTGCACATGCAGATTTGGAC
>CAYTAO010000033.1:0-14701 GCA_964435915.1 uncultured Dehalococcoidales bacterium | reverse complement strand
ACCCCCGAAAACCGTGATTTTGCCGTTAACAACAGCGTGCATGGTCAGGATATTTACAATCAAGTCCAACCGCTGCCTCGGTGAATAACCACACACGGTTGCAGGTCGCACAACAACAGTCAGAAAATCCGGTGAATGGTGGTCCTTCAGAATCCCCTCACCGTCCGCTTTAAACCGACTGTAATCTGTGATCGGATTTAGAGCGTGCTGCTCGTCGACATCAGGCGAGTCGCTTATGCCGTACACGCTCGAACTCGAAGCGTAGATAAACCTGCGAACTCCCGCATCTTTGCTTGCCTTTAAAAGGGGTTCAAACGCATCGAAGTTAATCGACTTGCCGAGCTCCGGATCAAGTTCGAAACTTGGGTCGTTTGAGATGCAAGCCAGATGAATGACCGCATCACAACCCTCGACCGACTTCACTACTGTCGCTTCGTCTCTGATATCGCCCTTGAAAACACTCATGTTTTCGTGATTGGCCATCGGTGCCAGAACTTCTTCGCCAAACAGGAATAAATCGAGCACGTTCACCTCGTACCCCGCATTGATCAGCTGAGGTACGAGAATGGCGCCAACATAACCACCGCCTCCGGTCACGAGCACCTTTTTTATGCCGTTCTTATTATCGTTACTCAATCTGTTCAGCTACCTAATCCAGTAATCCAGCAAACGAATCCGTCAAAAAGTGACCAAGGGCTGCATGGGCTGTTTCTACGATCCCATATGAATCTGCACTCACATAGTAATTCACGTCTCCGATAGTGCGCAGTTGATTTTCTGCAGAAAATCCCGATAGCGTGATGGTATGCCCACCAACTTCGCCGGCGACACGGCAGGCGCGAAGAATATTCTCAGAACTTCCTGAACTGGAGATAGCTATCAGTACATCGTCTGGCTCAAACCACAATTTCATTGAAGATTCGTACGCGCTTTCGTAGCCATCATCGTTAGCGTAAGCGGTTAGCAGCGGCTGTTCGGTGAACACCAACGCTTGCATCTGACCCGCTTTGCTGAGGTCGTTTTGCATGTGACTCGCAACAGCGGCACTCCCACCATTTCCCACAAGCAGCGCTTTTCCGCCTGTTTCTTTCGCAGTGCGGAGGAATTCAATAGACCGCTCAGAGGCCTCGTTCAACTCAAGGGAATTGCCATTCCGATCGGATGATTGAGTGAGAAGCAGAGCTGCGTTCAATCGGTTTAGGTAGTCGTTCACTCCGTCTGTCAGTTTGGATATCCCTTCGGATTACGAATGCAGCGATCATCACCGGATCAGTTTACCGATCACTTCAGCACGCTGGTGATGAACTTGTATAGCGCTACTGCATCCACCGGATCCCGATTCCCGATAATCGCAACTTGCATGGCCCCAACAGAATTACCAATGAAACCCGTCAAATCACTCGGATTATTGAGAAATACCCAGGGTGATGTGATCGCAAAAAATGCGTCTCCAGCTCCCACCCGATCAATCACCTGTGGAGAAAGTGCCGGCACCTCGAAATTCTCGCCACTTTCCAACTGATAAATGGAACCTGCCTGACCGGTCGTAATCATAAACGAATCAGCAGACATCGAATTCAGTAACCGATGCCCACATTCGACTGGACTCGAGTGCTGAGCACCGGACGCCATTCGAGCTTCCGCCAGATCAATACAGCAGTAATCGGCTCTAGAATAGTTGGTAATCATGTTAAACCCAAGGTTCGCACTGTTCGTCTGGGTGTTCAGGGCGAGAAATGGCGAATCATCCATGATCTTGGTGCGGATGCTGTCGGTCAGGAACCCGTGACCAAAATCATTGACCATAGCCATGTCGTGCTTAGGTAACTCCTCGTCGAGAAGTCGCTGGAAATCTGTTTCGGCCTCCCCGTTAATATCACCCTTCTCAAGATGCTGGATCTCGAATAGCTTCGTAAGGTGAGCACGGTCCAGAAAACGGCGCTTGGTGACCGTCTGGCGATCAGAAGTCACGATCGGCAAGAACCTGACATTTGGTGCCAGCCTTGCTTCGACGATTGCCCGCTCGGCTGGATCCGGTCCGATCATGCCAACCAGCGTGACCTCGTCGCAGTACCCGGCTATGTGATTCGCTGTTGCAGCTGCCCCACCCGCAAAAGATTCAATACTTTTGTAAAGAGAGGCGATTACAGACTCCCGCGGAGCTTTTGCAAGAGGCTCGACATAGCAATACTCATCGATAATCACCTCGCCTATGACTATCGGTCGAACCGTCTTGAATGCCTGAAGGCGCTCGATGACCTCTTCCGCAGAGTATTTATCCCTGAGTTTTTCGAGATACGACTGAGTTTCTTCCGGGTAGGTTGAAAAATACTTGTTTATCAGGCTAGACGAGCTGCTTGACTCTTCGTGAGTAAACTCAATCCGACCACCGAACTCTTCTACGGCTGCAGCTTCATCACCAATCTTTCCAGTTAAATCCTGCGCTGGATCCTCGTAGTCCGATCCTTTTACATACGAGTCTGGTCGTAATGTCCTGATGAGGTCTACCGCGGTCGGAGCATCGTTGATTATCACATGATCAACATCACCAATAGAAGCAAGGGACTGCGCCCGGAGCCGCTCACTGAACACGGGCCGCCACGGACCCTTGTTCACATATCTGTCGGCGGTTACCGAAACAATAAGAACGTCGCCAAGGCGCTTGGCAGCTTGTAAATGAAGAATGTGGCCGGGATGAATAGGATCAAATACGCCGTGGCACATCGCTATCTTCCGCCCTGCCGCGCGATATTCCTCTAGTTTTTTAACTAGAGCATCCGCTGATCGCTCAATTTTCTGGTCAGACATCTACGGGTTTTTCTTCAAGATTTTCGAACCATGATCTGGTTGCTTCGCTAATTTTTTCGGGAGTCCACACCGGGGCATCACCCCAGTCATCGATATGTTCAAGTACTTTTCCGACACCCTCCGCGAAAGGGACTTTCGGAGTCCAGCCAAGAATCTCGCGGATCTTTGAGATATCGGCAAAAGTCTGATCCGGTTCACCAGGCCTCTTTGGCATATGAGTCACCTCACCGCCGATGAGCTTTACCAGCTCATTTACCGAGTACGTTCCTCCAGAACCCACGTTAAATATCTCGCCCGAGACACTACTTTTCGAGGCGGTAACGAACGCTTCGACAACATCAGAAACATACGTGAAGTCGCGAGTCTGAGATCCGTCCCCAACTATTGTTAGCGGTTTACCAGCGAGTTTTTGAGCAAGAAACACACCAAAAACGGCCCCGTATGTGCCACTGGTGCGGGCCCGAGGCCCGTAAACGTTGAAGAGCCTTAGAGCCAGCACATCTATTCCATAAACATCGCCCCAATGTAGAACGATTTGCTCACCTAGGTTTTTTGTCAACGCGTACGGATAACGCGGCTGTATTACAGCCGATTCTGGAGTCGGGTACTGATCCGGAATGCCATAGCACGACGATGAAGCAGCGTAGATGATTTTGGGTGAGCCACCCGCTCTCGCAGCCTCCATAACAGCAGCCGTTCCATCGACATTCGCTTGGTGATAACGGAGTGGATGCTCGATTGACGGAACTATGTCGGCCATACCCGCCAGATGAAATACCAGCGGACCGTCTTCGAACAACGGGCTGATAGATTCAAGATCAGCAACGCTGAGTTCGTGAAAATTTACCTGTCCGGTTGATAACGCAGCATCAAGGTTGGCACGCCGACCAACAGCAAGATTATCGATGACAGTGACTGTGTAACCATCGGCTACCAGACGATCGACTAGGTGGCTGCCGATGAATCCCGCACCACCTGTAACTACACATCTCTTCACAGCGCTGGCACCACCGTTTTAAATACCGCTGTTATCCTCAATTTTTGATTCTTCGTCCGGCTGTGAACGGGCTTCCTTAGCATCGGAAGATTGTACTGCATAAAGCCTGGCGAATCGCCCTTGCGAATCCTTCAATAGTTCTTGCGGAGGCCCAGATTCGACTATCGTGCCTTTCGATACAACCATCACATGGTCAGCCCGCATCACGGTTGGAATCCGGTGGGCGATAGCGATGATCGTCATCTGAGCCCGAATATTTTCCAGAGCGGATTGAAATTCATGTTCGGCGTGACCGTCGAGAGAGCTGGTTGCTTCGTCTAAAAGTAGGAAACTTGGTCGGGTAGCCAGAGCCCTTGCCAGAGCCAGTCGCTGGCGCTGCCCTCCAGATAATCTGACTCCTCGATCGCCAACAACATGGTCGTAACCACTTTCCAAGCCTTCGATGAAACCAGACGCCTGTGCGATATTCGCCGCCCACAGCACGTCTTCTTTAGTGACTTCAGGCCGATACGCAGTGATGTTGTTGTAGACGGTGTCGTGGAACAGGGTGACGTCCTGCGGGACGTATCCGATGTGTCGCCGCCACGCTACGCGTTGAAATTCGCTGAGATCCAGATCGTCAACGACCACACGCCCGCTTGTTGGATTTAGCAGGCCAAGGATCAGGTCGACCAGGGTGGTTTTGCCAGCTCCTGACTCACCGACGATCCCGATGAATTCGCCGGTATGAGCCTCGAAATCGATGTCTGTTAGAACATCAACTTGGTCGGTATAGCCGTAGGAAACTTTTTCGAATCTCAACAACCCCAAATTTTCATTAGGGACTGTGTTGCCCGCTTGTTCACGATTGTTACGAAGTATGGCCAGTGTGCTGGTTGTGGATTCAAGGCTGGGGAGGCCTTCTACGATTGGTCCTACCGTGGAGATCGCTGCCTGCGCGCGCTGGCTCATTCGTAGAAGAATGACACCGATTACGCCTGCGCTTAAGGCTTGTTCTAAGCCTGTCAGATGAAGGATAAAGAGCACAATTACCGCGCCTATTATTCCGAGGTCGGTGGCAGAACTTAGCTCTCTCAGGAATCCGACATGCATTAATAATCGACGCATGCGTGACGAATCATCTTTGATTTGTTTGTGGACTCTTTCTTCAGAACCAAGAGCCTTCATCACTTTGACTCCTGATAAAAGCTCATCGACTTTTTGAGTTAATTCTTGCCTGATATCAATGAGCTCTTGTGCGAGTTTCCTGATTAGTCGCAACAGCGGTAGCAAGATCAGAACCATAACCACAAATGACAGTAAAAATATTCCCACCGCTACAGGCGATACAAGCACTGCGAAGAAGAGATAAACGCCCGCCGATAATGTGGCTGTGGCGAATTGAAGCAGGGCCCCTATTGTGCCGGCAGCATTACTGACTTCGGCGAACATGAGATTCAGCATGGTACTGGATCGCTGCTTTGCCAGATAGTTCCAATCGGCCGAGCCATAAGCTTCAGCCAGATCGTCGATATGGCTTCGTTGAAATCCGGTCCAGATAACGTTTGAGATAAAAATGGCTCCGGATTGCATGGCAGCCTTTATTAGCAATAGGACAAGGATTAACACGAAAACAGAGATGATGGTTAGGTCGAGTCCGATAGCAGAAAGAATTTGTTCGGGCAGGGCGAGAACACCTGATGCTTCATCTGTTGCTTCATTCTCCATTGAGAGAATGAACAGGCTTCCGAGAGCCAGCAGGGCTACGCTTTCGGCGGCCACGCTTGCCATTTGCAGGGCGATTGAAGCCGATGTAAATCCCCGCGAAGGCCACAGACTTGAGATTGCCTGCCTAAATTGTGAACGCATGGATGATATTTGTCCCTGTGCTTCGTAAATCTACCGGGTCTGCCGGCTACTAAACCGGAATCATCGGTTTAGAAATTTTTTGCAGAAGTGTTCATGCTTGTATATCGTGAATCGATGAAGAATGTTCTCTCTGAGAATGACCTTGTCTGTTTAAGTACGCCACTATTGGAGCAATTGACACGAATCATACTGGCTGAAAGTCCACAACCACAGAATGTAAGCTGACGGTTTTGGATTGCCGAGAGATCTTGGGAACATATGCATGCACAACGAGATTGTTGTCTGTACTTATTGTGTTGATAGTTGATCGAGAAATTCTGAGATTGCGTTGGCAACGCGACTTCCAGCTTTGCCATCTAAATCTCCCGCTTGAATGCGGTAGACGTTGGCTGCTTCGGACATATGTTCCTGACGTGCAGCAGTGGAAGTTAGCACGGCGTGGATTTTGCTCTTGAGATCGTTCATATCGGTGATGAAGTCGAGATTTTTGAATGATTTCACATCATTTTTGTAGAGACGATACGCCTCGGGCAATATAAACGTTCCACTACCTATGGGATTTACTCCCACTGGGATAGCAGGTGTCCCGGCGGCGAACGCATCCAGAAATACCGTTGAGAATGCTGCAGTTACAACCAGGGAACTACGTTTCAAGGTAGCGATGTAAGCATCCCGCTCACTAATTTCATGTTGTAGATCGACCAGCTGACGGACATCCCATTTTGTGAAAAACACGCCCTCTGGTATTTGAACCGTTACGCGAGTTGGATTTTCGGCGGCAAAATCTTTCCACATTTGGTCGTCGTAACCCGGTCTTACTCGTATCAGGAGATGGCCGTCGATATCGTGTTCGTCGAAGGTGTCAAGAATCGCCTGACACACACCAGTTTGATTCGGGTAAACACTCGATACGTAAGCGGCGAATGTGACCAGCAACTTTCCATCGGGCACGCCCCCGACGTGAGCATCGCTGGAGATCTCATTTGTTGGATCGAGGATTTGATCATGGAGCAGGCTTCCTCCACGACGAACCATAGCTTTCGAAAGGCTGGGGCGGACCCTAACCTGGTGGTCGGTCCAGCATTCTTCTTGTTCCTCTCCCCATGTGGTTATGAGATCGAAATCAACGAGGACAGGACCTCCCACGTGCAGGTTGTCGGAACCACCGACGATGCAGAACACAGGTACTCCAGCCGACTTTGCCGCAGCAGTGACCAGACTACTGTCTCCTTCGACGGGGTGGCTGGTAATCACCGCGTCATAAGCGGTATCTCGAAACAGGCTCTTAAAAGATAATTGCTCGAACACCGTACTCATATTGAGCAGGCCTGAAAGTATTGAAAGTGGAAAGCGGGTAGCCAGCTTCCAACGGTGCGGGTTGAACAGCGGCTCGGACTGGATTCCGTGGTGAAGCATTAGTGCTTCAAGCGTACTTTCCCAGTTGGTTTCAGTATAAAAATCAGCGTAATTGGATTGGTACTTTGTCGAGAGAGCTCGGCTCGCCAAAAAGTACTTCAGTTTGTTGAAGCCAGAGGGTATTACCAATGGGATGTGGTTTGCGAATCCCCACTTAACAGGATTATCGAAGCTGAAAGGTGTCAGAACATCGGTTTCAGATTCCTCGAAAAGATACCTGTAAACAGCTTTGTTTAGCACGAGGTCGCGCAGTGGAATTCCATATGGCGCAACGACAAGTAATCGGCGCTTTTTCCTATTTGTGGTCATCAGGTTATTCGGAAATATTAGGCACAAAAATATTCAACGAAGATCCAGACTGATTTTCAGTTGAATTGAGTATGGATTGAACGAAGTTATTTGTTAAGGTGTGCCTGTAATTTCATGACAGGCGTACGTCAATACCCGCCTGTTTCATGTATGAGTGGGCTTTGATTACGCTCTGGTCGGTGAAGTGGAAAATACTTGCCGCGGCTACGGCTGCAGCGTGCCCTGTTTGAATAGCACTTACGAGATCTGCAAGAGTACCTGCTCCCCCGGCTGCGATCACTGGAATATCTACTGCATCCGATACTTCAGCGATTGTTTCAAGATCGTACCCCTTCTGCATCCCTTCGTTTTCGATGCTGGTCAAAAGTATTTCACCCGCCCCAAGATCCTGGCCTTTCAATGCCCAGTTGACCGGCGACATTCCCGTAGATACTGAACCATTATCGGTGAACACTTCGCGGTTACCGGTACTACCAGTCTTGTGATCGATCGACAGGATAACGCACTGATTTCCGAATTCTTTGGCACCCTCGGTGATGAGCGTGGGATTGGCGAGGGCTGCGGAATTGAGGGTTACTTTGTCGGCACCGGCGCGTAGTAGTTTCTTGATGTCGGCAACGGTCCTTACGCCGCCTCCGACTGCCAGTGGCATGAAGCATTGTTTGGCGGTTTCTGAGATAACATCGAAGAGTGTGTCTCGGTTGTCTGAAGATGCAGTGATATCCATGAACAGCAGTTCATCTGCGCCCTGGGCTTCGTAGACCTTCGCTGCGGATACGGGGTGTCCGACGTCACGATAATCACCGAACTTCGATCCTTTAACGCAGCGTCCTTCTCTGAGTAGCAGTGAAGGGATCAGTCGCACTTTCAGCATTGATTATGGATTCCAGTCGACCCAGTTCATCAGGAACCGAAGTCCGATGTCCTGGCTTTTTTCAGGATGGAACTGGGTGGCGGCGATGTTGTTTTTTCGAACCGAAGCAACGAATTTTCCGCCGTAGTCGCACCATGCTTCAGCATGTTCACCATTGTCGCTCAGGGCGACCGCGTATGAGTGCACATAGTAGAACACGGGCGTTCTTCCGAGGTTCTTGAACAACGGAGAATCGGGCTCGGGGACGGTTTCATTCCAGCCGACGTGCGGTAGTTTAAGGTTTGGTTCTGAAGGCGTAAGTGCGGAAACTTCGGCGTTGATCCAACCGAGCCCGGGGGTGTCTATCATTTCGCGTCCAACTTCGGCGAGAAGCTGCATGCCAAGGCATATTCCCAAGAAAGGTTTGCCTTGCTGAAACACGTTTTCGGTGAGGGCTTCTATCAGGCCCGATTCAACGAGAGCTCGCATTCCGGCTGGGAACGCGCCGACTCCAGGCAGGACTATGCGATCGCAGCTGTTTAGCTCGTCGGGATTGGTTACGAGTGTTACGTCTTCACCAATGGAATCGAGCGCGTTGGTAACGGAGAGCATATTGCCGCGTCCGTAGTCGATTACGCCGATCATTCAGATTTGGATGAGGGGTTGTCAAGCGGTGTTTTTGGGAACGGCGCTGATCGGGCGAACTTGGCTTCGTCCGGTAGCGGGTTGCCGTTCCGTACGTTGTCCCAATCGTGTTTGTACGGAGCGACTGTCTGGGAATCGGCGATCTGCTTGAATTCGTCTTCGTCTATGCCTACGTAATCGAGGAATCGGTCGAGCGATGCAGGTCGCTTACCATCGTATTCGAGAGCCAATTCAAGTCCGGTTTCTCGGTCGAGACGGCCGTTTCGGATATCGATATTAGCTAGATGAGTCGTGCGCCCGAATCCACGTTTTGTGAATTTTAAGTAGTCGCGAATTCCCTGGACGGAGCATTCGATCTTTTCGTACTCGTAGCCAGGTGCGACACCTTCGACGATGTCACCTTCCCAGTCGAGTTCCTTTTCGATCAATTCTGTCTGTCGTCGAACGTTCCACGGTACGAAACTGCCGAGACAGATTGACCGCATTCGCAGTTTTCGAAGTTCGCGGGAGTCTGGGTATGTGAAGGGGAGAAGGTCGCGTTTGGTTACCCATTTCCCTTCGGGTCGGTCGTGCAGCATTCCGAGCATGTCTTCGGCGTTGATTCCGATGTTGATGAATCGATTAAATCGTCGTTCATCTACTTCTTCCGGCTCATCGTATGAGTAGTAGGCAGTGTATTCGGCGCTGGGTTCACCCCATATGACAAGTGGCACTTTGAACTTGAGGGCGATGTGCATTGGGTAGGCGAAGATGCCCGTGTGGCAGTGCCAGCAGAAATCACCTTTTCGTTGCAGTGACTCTCGCATTACCAACTGTACGACTTTCCAATCGGGCTTGAAGTTGATGTGGTCGACACCAAGAATTCGGAACGTTCGATTGCGGTTTTCAATTACCCCGGGGCGCATGAAGCCGTGATCGAAAGAAACTACCAGCGGTTTCAGGTTCCATTCTTTTACTAACGCCCACAGGGTGAATGTGCTGTCTTTGCCGCCGGAGAACGGGACGATGCAATCGTAGTCGTGCTTGCCCCTGTACTCCTCGATAATCTTTTCGAAATCGGCGCGTTTGCTGTCCCAATCGATTGCACGTTTGGTGTCCTGGTTCAGGCAAACGTTGCAGACGCCGTTATCGTCAAAAACGATTGTTTCGTGCGTTTCAGGCAGTATGCAGCGGGTGCAGCGTTGCAGGTCGGCAGGGTTCATGATTGGTTCGGTGGGCTCGCATCCGAGGGATTAATGATTGCCATAGCGAGGCGGTCGATATATTCCCCCTCGAAGTAATAATGGGAAGATTGTCGCGCTTCGATACTGAATCCTGCCTTCTCGAAAGCCCGCACAGAAGCGTTATTTCCGTCGTAAAACCCTGACGTTAACTTATGTAAATGCACGTTGCGAAAGGCCCAGTCGACAACAAGTTGTAACGATTCGGTCGCATATCCATGACCCCAATGGGCTTTTGATCCAATTATCACGCCTATGTCCGCGTAGGAGTGGCGCCAGTTCACGGGACCCAGTTTGATGTTGCCGATGTGCTCGGACTGGACGAATATCGCCCATGCTAGTGATGTGGTGGCCGATTCCACATTTCGAACGAACTGTTCGATGGTTTGATGTGTGTGGTGGCTGAATCGGCTTTCGGTGAATTTAACGACCTCGTAGTCGTTCATCCAGTCGACATACCGATCCGAAACAAATTCGATTCCGAGGTGTGAAAGGCGGACTTTATCACCTGTGAGATCGGGCGCCCGATGAAAGGGTTGGATGTTGGATTCGGCCAATATGTATGACTCCTACGATTGCCTGAAGACGGCTTCGGCTGCGGGGCCTTTCAGGAGTTCTTCGACCGACCCGTTTTCAACGGCTTCCGCAATGACTGCCAGTGATTCTTTGAGGGCGGTGATGGTGATATCTACATCTTCATCAGTGTGGGCGTAGCAGACGTTGAAGCCTACGAGGTAAAGGATTCCCCGCAGTGCAAGTTCCTGTTGAAGGAGACTGCGGAGAGGAAGGGAAGTTGCGCTGGAGGAATCGGTGAATGGTGTGACAGTGTGCGGGGGTAATCCTTCACAGATTGTGACGTCTGACAGTCCAAGTTCTGCTGATATCTGGTTATATGCAGTTTGCAGCTTTCCGCCAACCTTCCAGAGTCGTTCAATGACCGGTTCGCGCTGCATCTTAGTGATGGTTGCTTTTGTTGCGGCAAGGCTCAGGGCTTCACCGCCAAAGGTTCCGGAAAAGAAAACTTTTTCGAACTGATTCATAACATCGCCACGGCCCACTACCGCAGAAATGGGGTATCCGTTTGCCATTGCCTTGGCGAAGCATGCGAGGTCGGGGGTGACGCCGTACAGCTCTTGTGCGCCACCAAGTGACAAGCGGAATCCAGTGATGACTTCGTCGAAGATTAGGAGAGCGCCGTTAGCGCGGGTAAGTTCTGCGACCTTTTGGAGGAAATGGTCATCAGGTGACTCAATGCTGACCGGTTCCATGATTACGCAGGCGATTTCGTCTGGGTGCTGCTGAAATAGATTTTCTAGTGAGGCGATGTCGTTATAGCTGAAGGTATGGCTAAGTTCAGTGACGGCTTTTGGCACGCCACTGTCGCGCGTTGTAGTGCTGATATACCAGTCTTGCCAGCCGTGGTAACCGCATATGGCTACGTGTTCTCGCCGAGTGAATGATCGAGCAGCACGAATTGCTGCCGATGTGACATCGGAGCCGTTTTTTCCGAATCGAACCATTTCGGCGCATGGAATAATTTCGCACAGAAGTTCGCTGACTTCGACCTCGAGCCGATGGGGCAACGAGAAGATGGTGCCATCGTCGAGCTGATCTTTAACAGCTGAAGTAACGTCGGGATCGCCATGGCCAAGAATTATTGGTCCAAGCGACAACGGGTAGTCAATGTACTCATTACCGTCGGCGTCCCAGACGTGCCCGTCTAAACCGCGCTCGATGAAGGCAGGGGTTATTTGCCTTACGTACTGGTTCGGGTTTTTGCTGAAAGTTTGACTGATACCGGGAATTACAGAACCGGCTCGTAGCGCGAGTTTCTCGGACTCGGTGATATCTCGCTGATTGTATGAACCAGGCCTATTCGTCATTTTGTGAGCCAGATTCCAAAGCTTCTATTACCGCGGCGACGACTCGATGTCGTTGTTCTTCGGACATTTGAGGCCAAGATGGTAGATCGATTTTACGTTCCCACAGATTCATCGTGGCTGGTAGATCATCTGCGTGATATCCGAATTTCTCACGATAGTACGGCTGATTGTGGATTGGCGGAAATCCGAGGCGTGTGTCGATATTCAACTGGGCGAGGTGCTCGGCAATGGAATCTCTAATTGTTCGATTGGAGACTATTAGGGAATACATAAACCAGCTCTGTGAGGTTGCCCACTCGGGACGTGGTGGCAGAACGACCCCTTCGACATTTGCAAAATGACTGTCGTAGTAGTCAGCCAGTTCGGACTTCGCCTCTATTAGATCGTCAAGTCTGGAAAGTTGTGAAATTCCGAGTGCCGCCTGCATTTCGGTCATGCGGTAGCTGTAGCCAAGGACGACATGATTATAACGTCCGTCCTGTCCTTGATTCACTAGTTGGCGAATTCGTTCAGCCATACCGGCATCGGAACAGGTGACCATTCCACCCTCGCCGGTAGTGATGCTTTTGTTTGGGAAAAAACTGAAGCAATGAACACCAGCCTGTGATCCGACCGGTGTTCCTCTGGATGCGCTTCCAAGTGATTCGGCGCTATCGGCGATCAGAACTATGTTTCGTTCTTCACAGAGTTGAATTAGTGGATCGTAGTCGAGGGGTATGCCGTTCATTTCGACGGGTATTACGGCTTTGGTATTTGGAGTGATTGCCGCCGATATGATTGCGGGCGTTACGTTGAAAGTTTCGGGGTCGCATTCGACCAATACTGGTTTTGCGCCTAAGTACAAAACAACGTTTGCTGTGGAAATGAACGTTAGGCTTGGGACGATGACCTCGTCGCCGGGACCGATATTCAGTGCAGCTAGCGCAACGTGAAGCGCTGCTGTCCCGCTATTTACGGCGATAGCGTAGTTGGCGCCAACGGCGTAGCAAAATTCATTCTCGAATCTTTCCACCATAGGCCCGTTGCTTACCCAGCCTGATCTGACAGCCTGCGCGACTAGTTGAACATCCGCTTCGGTGATGTTTGGTTGTGCGACTGGGATGTTTGCACCAGGCTCGCTAGTCATAAGTTAGTGGGTTCAAGATTGGTTAATTTCTGACGCTAAGTGAAACCTGATCGAAACAAGGAATCATTTACTTGTTCTCAAGGCGTCCGAGTTTCGAAGAGAATTCACCGAAGTTTTTTATTCTATTTGCGAGTTCAAAATCTGCTGTTGTCATCTCGGTTACAAGATCTTCGAAAGAAGTTTTGATTTTCCAACCAAGCTTTTCGCGGGCCTTTGAACTGTCGCCTAAAAGATTCGAGACTTCTGCAGGCCGGAAGTAACGTTGATCCACTCGGATGATCGTATCGCCGGGTTTCAATTGGGCTTTCACTTCAAGCTTGCTAGGGTCGATCGATTGGACGATTCCTACTTCATCGAGTCCGGTTCCGGTCCAGTTGATAGTGATTCCAAAATTGCCTGCAGCCACTTCTACGAACTCACGAACAGAGTGTTGGACACCGGTCGCAATTATGAAATCTTCAGGTTCATCTTGCTGTAGCATCATCCATTGCATCTCGACGTAATCTCGCGCATGTCCCCAGTCTCGTTTGCTGTCCAAGTTTCCTAGGAATAGCTGCTTATCCAACCCGGTCACGATTCTGGACAAGCCACGTGTGATTTTTCTGGAGACGAACGTCTCGCCTCTGATGGGGCTTTCGTGATTGAACATGATCCCATTGCATGCGAACAATCCATAGGCTTCACGGTAATTAACTGTTATCCAATGGGCGTAAAGTTTTGCTACTCCGTATGGGCTGCGAGGTGCGAACGGAGTGGACTCGTTTTGCGGAGTGTCGGAAGTTTCCCCGAAAAGTTCGGAAGTCGAAGCCTGGTAAAACTTGGTTTTGTCTTTTAGGCCGATGCTGCGCACGGCTTCAAGAAGTCTCAGCACACCAGTAGCGTCGGAATTGGCCGTATATTCTGGTGCTTCAAACGAGACTGCAACCTGACTCTGGGCGGCGAGATTGTAGATCTCATCAGGTTGAGTTTTAGCGACCACGCTGAGCAGGCTGCTTGAGTCGGTCATATCTCCGTGATGGAGTTCAAATGGGATACCGGTCACTTGGGGATCATGAAATAGATGATCGATCCGGTCGGTGTTGAACAGTGAAGTTCGTCTTTTTAGTCCGTGTACCTCATAGCCCTTACTCAGAAGAAGATTTGCGAGATATGCTCCATCTTGACCCGTAATGCCTGTGATTAAAGCCGTCTTGGCTGCCAAATATATCTCCCATTACAAGTGGTTCTAGACACGTAAAAAATAAAAATCACTGAGTGACGCCCAGCGTACAAATTGATCGAACTTTATTAAGCACAGATTATGCGTGATGACGCTAGTGAGCACTGGTCACCAACAGCGTCGATAGCTGCCTTTCCATGACTAATTTGCAACAGGAATGCTATCAGTAGAGGGGTATATTGCATCCTCTATGAAAATCCGTCGGTCATAAGAACGGCGACTGGCGGGCGAGCATCCAGTAATATCGAAGCGTTTGATCGGGATGTACGAAGATTGATCAGAGAGGGCAGGGGCGGTGCATTGGCCTGTGATTCCTGAAGCTACGGCCGCAGATAGCGCTGGAACGAAACATAGTCACGACTTCCGAGGTGATTGAG
>CAYTAO010000032.1:9610-23949 GCA_964435915.1 uncultured Dehalococcoidales bacterium | reverse complement strand
TAGATGGTCGGTACATCTGTCAGTGGGATAAAAATACCTCCGAAGACGCCGGGTATGTGAAGATCGATTTCCTTGCACTAGGAGCGATGTCGCAACTCTCCGAGGCGCTCGAGCTGATACGTAAACAGACCGAAAAGAGAGTCGATGTTTCTCGGATCGACTTCGAGGATCACGCTGTCTACGCGGACATCCACAACGCCGATACGATCGGGGTATTTCAGATCGAATCGGCGGCACAGATGCAAACGGTTACCCGTCTGCGCCCGCGTAATTTGACTGAGATGGCGTGGGAGGTGGGAGCAGTGAGGCCGGGCGTTGGAGTGAACGATGGTGTGACGATGCTCATCAGGCGCCACATGGGCAAGGATCCTAATTGGAAGTTCGACCACCCGCTGGAAAAACCGGCACTGGAACGCACACATGGCGTGCCACTTTATCAGGACCAGCTCGGTGAGTTGGCGGTACATGTCGGAGGCATGAGCGCGATCGAGGGCGAGCAGATGCGAAGGGCGTTCACCCGTCGAAATAACGAGCGGCACATCGCTCATTGGAATGAGAAATTCATCGCTGGTGCGCTTGCAAAAGGCGTTCCGCTCGATGCCGCCGAGAGGGTGTTCGACAAATTCCATGGCATGTACCAGTTTCCGGAAGCTCACGCCTTTGCGTTCGGGGTGACGGCCTACCAGATGTCGTGGCTGAAGCACTATTGGCCCTTGGAGTTTTTCGTTGGGCTGTTCAACAACCAGCCGATGGGTTTTTACAATCTTGAAACTCTGAAAGAAGATGCCGTACGACACGGGGTCAAAGTGCTGAATCCAGATGTGAACCTGAGTGGCGAGAAGGCAGTTATTGAAGACGGTGCGCTACGGATGGGTCTGACTCATGTGTCAAAGTTGAGAACTGCTACGTCGATTCCGATTCTTGAGGCACGCGCCGAAAGTGGCGATTTCGTTTCGCTGGCAGATTTCATGACGAGGACCGGAACCCAGCAGGAGGTTCTTAACCACCTGTCAGTGGCCGGTGCACTTGATCGATTCGACGAGATAGCTGACACCGACCGTGATCCCCCAAAAACCGCTGATCGACGGCATCTACGCTGGGAGTCAGGTTTGCGCTACCGACCCCGTGGCGAGAAGAAGGACGGCACGCATCAGCTGGCATTTGAGATGCCAGTTGAACAGGACATGGTGGTACTTCCCGCGGAGTCGAGTTGGGATCGTATGATCGGTGAGTACTCGGCGACGGGTGTCTATCCGCAGGGTCATTTGATGTCGAAGATCAGACCGCATTTGCCTTCCACCGTGATACGCAGTGAAGAGGTCAGGAACTACGCAAACGGCGATCGCATTTCGGTTGCGGGTCTGGTGATACGACGCCAGAAGCCGAACGGGAAAACCGTATTTGTCACACTGGAAGACGAGTTCGGGCACTCACCACTGATCATCTGGCCAACCGTCTACCAGCGCTTGAAACTCGTCATCAAGGAATCCCTACTCCTCGCCACCGGGACTGTTTCTCGACGCGAAGGGACGATGAACATCGTCGTCGAAACGATCACGCCTATCCCCGAGTCGATCCCCGAGTTCAATTCAAAGGACTGGGGTTAGGGCGTTCGATGTTGTCATGCTGAAGTTGATTTGGCACTACACTCCAGCGATGCAGGCAAGAGAAACGGGTACTAGGTCGCAGGGTGTTACCACTTTGTGAGGGATCCTGAATCAAGTTCAGGATGACAGTGGGACGAGATCCGCATCAGCTTTTAAGTACAGTGGGTGCCTTGGTTGACACAGTTTGGTCAATCCGAAACAGTTCGTTACTTTGCATGATCGCTTGATTAGTCCAACAACTTTGTTGACTCGTTCTTGTTCAGCGTGATTTCCCCACGCCACAACCACAGAGTCAGCCCGATCCAACGCTACCTCGATTTCGTGATCGTTGGCTGGACCGACAGGATCGATTGCTGCAAAAAGGATTGAAGGTGAAGAACTCCGAAACGCATAGAGGTTAACGATCTCAAGTCGACCAAATCCCTCGCGTTTCGCAAAGCTGATACACCGGCGAATCGTTGGGTCGTCTTGCTCGGCATCAGCGGTTGAGGGGTTCAGCATCACGAATAAACATGTCGAATCATCACCAAACTCTCGGGTCAGCAGATACCGGTATAGCCCGCAATCGGAAAAGTGGACAGCGCCTTTACACGTTTTAGATTCGGCTGAAGAGTTCAAAAGGATTTTGAATTTCTCACAATGCGTGATGCCAGTGTTCACTGATGTTTACCTGCATCTCAAAAATCGAGAAGCTAGACCTGAGCTTGTTCACTCTGCACCATTTCTGTGTTTGTTCATGCGGATGATACGTCAAATAGCGGAGTCGGATCCGGTGTTGGTCTGTCACCAACTTCTGATGCACTGCCAATTTTGACTTTATTTTCATTGGCTTCTTTACTTGCATTCAATGTGAGGATAGGCGGGCCGGTGATCGACGATACCTGTCTAAAACAGGTGCACGGATCAACTTTGCCGGGTACAATCTCGCCCGTATCAGAAACCATTACCAAGCCAACCGTAAATCCCACGGAGCAACCGCATGACTATCGATGTCGCTACCGGCATAGCACGAATCCTCAAACAAGAAAAAGTACCGTGGGTTTCCACGTTCCCGGGCAGCAAAGTCAACAACTCGTTCGGACGAGAAGGAATCAAGTTGCTGATGATGCGGGATGACCGGTTCGCTGTCAGCGTCGCAGATGCTTATTCGAGGATGAACAATGGCAACAAGATCGGTGTTTGCACGTTCTCGGGTGGGATCAACGCCGCCGGAGCCCAGGTCGCATATTCCGGGATAGCCCAGGCATACGAAGACAACTCTTCAGTGCTTTGTATAGTCGATGCTGTCGCTGCGGGCGCAACTGAAAACACCCGCTTCGATCAGGACGCCAGTCTCCGTAGCGTGTCGAAGTGGTACGGCTATATCGACAAGCCAGAACGCGTTCCGGAGTTCATGCGACGGGCTTACACCATGCTGCGATCCGGTCGACCCGGTCCCGTAGTTCTGGGTATTCCGAATGCTTCTGCAACTTACGATGAAACCGTCGACCCTTACGTTTCGCCCAAGGGGTGGAAAAGTCTTCCGGACCCCGACGATGTGAAGATCGCTGCCGAAGCATTGAATCGAGCGAAGAAGCCAGTTTTGTTCGTTGGTGAGGGTGTGCTCTACGCCAACGCAACGGACGAACTCCGTTCTTTTGCAGAGAAGGCCAATTTGCCGGTGGTCACCACGCTCAAGGCGAAAGGTGCGTTCCCCGAGAACCACCCGCTTTCCGTTGGCGTCCGTGGCGATCATGTTGTGAAGTATATGAACGAGGCGGATCTGATCTTCTCGGTCGGTGCGAGCCTGTCACCAGGTCGGTTTGGGCACGGTGTTCCAGATCCGATCAGCAAGACAATCATCCAGTGCAATATCGACGAGTTCGATGTCAACCGGGTCTACGAGTCGACGCACGCAATAATTGGCGATGCGAAAGACACCCTGACTTCCCTGCTGACCGAGCTGGGTGATTCTTCAAGTAATCGTACCGATGTTACGGACGCCATAAAGGCAGAAAAAGACAGTGGCACAAAGGTGTATCGAGACGCTATGGCGTCGGACGAAACTCCGATCAATCCGTACCGTGTTTACAGTGAGTTGATGAATACTCTCGATCGAAATAATTCATTCGTTACTCATGAATCTGGAAACACCCGAGACCAGCTGAGTACCGCATACGAAACCCTGATCCCAAGAGGATTTTTGGGTTGGGGTAACGTGTCGTCGTTGGGCTTCAGCTTCCCTGTGGTTATGGGAGCCAAGCTGGCGTTTCCTGATCGACAGTGTGTGGCCGTGATCGGTGATGCTGCGCTGAGCTACATGCTCGGTAACTTCGAGGTGTTGCACCGATTCGAAATCGGCCTGACGATCGTCCACATCAACAACGGTGGGTTCGCTGGTTACGGTCCGGGGTTCTGGGGCGAAGGCCACGATCCGTATACGTTCGATGTACTTGGTCCCGACAAGATCAACATGACGGACGCGATCGCAAACTTTGGATGGCAAACGGAGCGTGTGACCGAACCTTCGGAGGTAGCACCAGCTCTGGTTAGGGCGTACGAAGCGAACAGGGGCAACAAGCCGGCGTACATAGAAATCATCGCCAGCCAGTTCCCAATCTACGGTGACTGGGCGAAGTGAGATAGCCACGTTCTCTGAAGTGGCATCACCACTGTTTCTGAGAGATCTAGAAGAACGGGCTGATTCGTCAGCCCGTTCTTCTATTTGGAATTCCGGTGTTGATCTCCTTCTACCAATGGGAGAAGCCTGGGTTGAGGGAAAAGTTCTCATACTCGACTAAGACAGACGGGGTCTCGCCGACTTTTCCAGTAACGCTACTAGCTCCGGATAACGTCCTTCTCTGGCCGCCTCAGCCGATGTTCGCCCGTCGCCATCTGGCTGATTCGGATCGGCGCCTGCCTTAAGCAACAATCTCACCGCATCGGCATCCCCACTTCGTAGGGCAATGATTACCGGGATTCGACAGGCACCTCTCAGGAGATTTGGGTTGGCGCCTTAGTTGAGTAGCAACGAGATGACGGCATCAACCTCCCGAACGAACGCCCAATGCAGTCCGAACTAGCCCTTGAAGTCGACCTCGTCTATATCAGCCGTTTCTTCAAGACGTGACTTCACGTCTTCGATAGAAGCACTTCTACATACCAGCGTTGGCAGAGTCGGTTCTAATCGATCAGACAGCGAGGTCACACCCGAACTCATCCAACCAGCGAGAGCTTCGTGTAACGACCGCCGATCAACCACTCCGTGACGTAGATGTTTCCATCGCCATCTGCAGTAATGCCGTGCGGGCTGTTGAACAGACCCTCGATCAGCCTGGAAGTTCGTCTTGGAATTCCAGCATCATCAAGCTCGTTGGGCCATCCGGGCTCCTCCGAGACGGGTGTATTGTCGCCGATGTACCCAATCAGTTCGTCGTTTGGTCCAACAACTGTGACGCGGGCGTTCAGTTCACCGACCAGTACGTTTTCGCCATAGTTGGAAAACACAGTTGGCCGGTCGAAATAATCAACACCGATCGTGCGGATGTACCCGCCCTCCATGTCGAACACCTGAACACGCCCGTTGGCCCTGTCTGCCACGAGCAACTCCGGTGTCCCGGAACGGGTGTCGATCCACAGCGAGTGAGGGCAATCGAATCGACCCGCACCTCGCGTGCCATCTATCGAGCACAGGTACTCCCCATTCGAATTGAAGCGATGAACGAGGCTTTTGCCGTATCCATCAGCTACCCAGATATCGCCATTACCACCGAGATGCTGGTCGAAGGCGATCACGCTGGTAGCGGAAAATGGTGCTCCCTGCAGCCCTGAAACTGCTGGCTCGCTTAGCTCCATCTCAACCAGACCTGACATCGAAACCCGCACGACCTTGCTTTGCAAAGGATCAGGCATATAGTCATAGTCGTAGTCAGGATCGCGTTTTCGGCCGTTATCAGCGATCCATATCGACTGTGTTGTCCCCTCTGAGTCAGTACTGAGCGTCAGTCCATGAGCTTCCGTCACTGGAATCTCAAACGACCGAACAAGTTCACCTTCTGTTGTGAGGATGATCACCAGCGGTTTCGTCGGGTGAAACGTAACGATCTGCCCTTCATTCGAGAAGGCCATCCCGTGGTGCGACCAACCGCGCGCCACCATTTCTTTAGATGGCAGTTCTGCCCAATCACCCATCCACTCAAATTCAAGATCGCCAGCCGAAACACGCATTCTCTAATCCCTCGGTACTAGTCTCTCTAACTACCAGATCGTTCGATCGGATCACTTAATTCTCCCCGAGTCAAATCTTAGACACGTTTTTCCCCATAAAAATCTTGGAAATAGAAAGATGGCGGAAGTTTAGGCGCGCAAACCTACTCGGGCAAGGTTGAATGCGATTCTGGCGGGTGAGCCGTCGCTATCCAGCTTCATCCTGACCAGCCTGAAGGGAGCGTTCGCAATGCGGGATAGTCAACAAATCAGCCACGCCTCGATCTGCCGTCCTTCAAGAACCTCAGATTGGCACGTAAAGGTGAGGTCAACCCTCTTGAAAACGAGCAGTCAGTTTATTCCTGCTGCCCGCGCCTTGCCCAGTCCGCGTTTTCGAACATGTTTAGACCTGGGGCGGCGATCACGCCGACTGACGTGTAGTTGGGCGGGCTTGCCTTGATGAAATCTTCGTCCAGCTCGATGCCCCAACCTGGCTTAGTGGGCACAGGGAAGTAACCATCGACTACCTCCGGGTAACACGACCCAGCTTTCTTCACATGCGGATCAGCGAAGTCGTTGAAGTGTTCGAGTATCTTGGCGTTTCGAAGTGTTAGGCACAGGTGCAGAGCAGCCATCGTCGATACGATACCACCAACGTTGTGCGGAGCCACCATGATCGAGTAGGTCTCGGCGGTCGAAGCAATCTTCTTTGCTTCGAAGATACCGCCTGACTGCGTGATATCGACCTGCAGAACATCGACCGTCTGAGCGCCCCAGATTTCTCGGAACTCGGGCGCGCCGTAAAGTCGTTCACCAGTAGCGATAGGTAGTGACGTATGTTGCCTGACCGATTGCAGCGCGGGAACGTCACCCGGTCGAACCGGTTCTTCGATCCAACCAATGTTGTACTTTTCAATATGCCGAGCAATTTCGCGCGCCTGTGCCGGGGCGAACCGACCGTGCATTTCGATCATAATCTGAGATCGCGTGCCGGCGACGTTTGCCACTGCTTCGATCAAATCTAGCGACCGGTAGAACTCAGGTCGCTCGAGCTCCATGTCGCCGTTACCGAACGGATCGAACTTCATACCTATGTAACCGCGGTCGACGACTTTTCGGGCGGCCTCGGCGAAGCTCTCCGGTGTGCGTTCAACGGTGTACCAGCCGTTTGCGTAGGCAGGGATTTTCTCTTTGACCTGTCCACCCATGAGCTTGTAAACGGGCTGGCCTGTCTTCTTGCCAATGATGTCCCAAAAGGCCAGTTCGACAAGTGCCAGACCGGTGTAGACCACCTCGCCCGGCTTACCAAAATCGAGCAGCGTCATTCGACGGTAGAGTGCCTCGATATCGAACGGATCGTGGCCGATGAAGTGGCGTTGGACGTCTTTGAGGTACTCGACAACAGTGTGGGTTTTACCAAGCACTCGGGCCTCACCGACTCCGGTAATTCCTTCGTCGGTTTCGATGATGCAGTAGGTGAGGTTTCGCCAGGGTGTGCCCAGTACCAGTGTTCGGAATCCAGTGGTCTTCATGTTTTTCTCATAGCTATTGACTTCTTTGCTGCCGGTCGAACTGTGACACCTTGGTGAAATTCGACCGAATCATTCTATGGCGTATCACACGCCGAGTGGCCGACGATCATTACACGCTTTTCTGCATAGATCTTCACTAAAGATTAGGCACCGCATCATTCAACCGTCTTGGTAGAACTCAGTCTCACATGGTCGAACCAATCGAAGACAATACAGCAGGCGCACGATAGCCCTACGAGGTCGATTCCTCATCTCCCTGAACACGTTCCTCGTCGCTTATCTCGTGAGATCTGGAAATATTGAGGTCTGGCATCAGATAGTTACCGGGATTTTGCTCGGACTCGCGTTCGCACTCAGTAATCCGTCGACACAGACAAGCGTGATGGACATTGTCGGCGAGAACGCATGGTTAGCGCATAATCGCTCAATACTTCGGTTTCAAATATTAGAAATCTGGCTGGACCGTCAGCGGGTGGAATTCTGATTACCAACTATGACGTTGCATCAATTTTCAGGATGCTGCTGCGGTTTACCTGCCCGGCAGACTTGGATTCCTTGGCGTGCCGTAAAAAGATCCCAACCCAACGACCTCAGAAGGCAGATTTCGTTCTGCATTCGCTCAAATGGATGAAGGGATCCGCTCCGCCTACGCCCTTTCTCGAATTAAATGGCTGCTGTTCTCCCTAGTAGGCGTCATCTACTGGGGCACAATCTAGCCACTAATCCCAATTTATGCCCGAGACATTTTAGGAGTTTGGGCAAATGGTTTCGGCTGGATGAACGCGGCGGGGGCGGAGGGGTGAGCGTCAATACAAATGTGATATTCCGTTTAGACAACATTCCTCATAAAGGTATGGTGATTACGGGTACAACAATAGTTCTGACGGGAACAAATTCTCTGTTTGCCCTTTTCACGTACTACCCGTTGTCACTTTTCTTATTGGGATTATCGGGCATGTCCGGTGGAATCTTTATTACACTGAGTTTCACGCTGCTGCAAATAATTGTCGACGATGAGATACGAGGTCGAGTGATCGGACTCGCAATGTCCGACATCATGATG
The DNA here is from genome assembly GCA_964435915.1 of uncultured Dehalococcoidales bacterium. Classification (GTDB taxonomy): domain Bacteria; phylum Chloroflexota; class Dehalococcoidia; order Lucifugimonadales; family Lucifugimonadaceae; genus Lucifugimonas. The sequence continues at coordinate 15,562 of CAYTAO010000032.1, read as the reverse complement.
CTTGGATTGGGATTCATGCTCGAGGACGTACTGCCGACACTATCGGACCTGCGGTTCAGCCCTCCATGCTTCAGGGCATGTGGCTGCCTGCACACTGTTCCTTTCTGCCGCTCACCCGATCTGCCCAGAGCTGATTAACCAACTGAATCCTGTCCGCTTCCATCGTAGATAAACGAGGCGCTCTCTCGTGGTCGATCTCGTTCAAAATATTCGTCTTCGCCGGGCATCCACAGATCTTCCCACTTCGACCGAATCGCTTCGCCATCCCGGGCAACACCACGCTCGAGCCTGAGATCACGGGGACAATCTACCCATGCCGAAACGTGCCAGTAGTCGCGTAAATCCGGGCGCAATGCCGACACACCTTCAACAATCACAACGCCGTTTGGAACAAGTTCGAACCATTCGCCGAACGTATCTGTCCGCCAGTCGTACCTTTGATGTTTCGCTGTGATCCCGGCGATGAGCGGCTCCAACACTCGATTAGCGAACGTGCTCAACTCCCAGTTCGAGTCATCACTCCAATCTGCGAAATCGTCGATGTGGACCACGATTGCGTTTCCAATGGCTACAGACAGGTTTCTTGCAAGCGTCGATTTGCCCGAACCTCCAGTGCCATCGATGCCAACCAACAGTGTTGAGCCGGCATGCTCGGTGGCAGCTGCACGGACGGCATCAAGAATCACATCAAACGTTGAATAAGGCATTACACGAACTTTATTGGAACGGAGGTCACCGCGCCCTCGCGACTCTGATAAGTTTTTGCCAGTATTTTTTGAATTCAACTCCACGGAAACACTTATGCCGCTTCACCCACAGATGAAAGAACTCATGGATCGCAGGGTAGCGTTGGGTTTACCCAGCAATCTGGACGTGACACCCGAAGAAGCGCGGGCTAATTCAATCGCTGGAAGTCTCGCCATTCCATCCGATCAAGAACCTGTGGGTGAAATTTCAGAGCGAACTATCCCGGGTCCGACGAGCGATCTTCCAATTCGAATCTATCGGCCAGCAACTGACGGACCTCACTCCCTGATCATGCTGTTCCACGGTGGTGGGTGGGTTGTTGGAAATCTTGATAGTGAAGACTCTATGTCCCGTGGGCTGGTGAATCGGGTAAACGCAGTTTTGGTTTCGGTCGACTACCGAATGGCCCCTGAAACACGTTTTCCGGGTGCACCAGAAGACTGCTACACCGCCACTGTTTGGGCTGTTGAACACGCTGACGAACTTGGCGTAGATGCTTCGAATCTGGCTGTCGCTGGAACCTCTGCCGGTGGAAATCTGGCAGCCTCAATCGCACAGATAGCCCGTGATCGTAGTGGTCCCGTTATCAAGCATCAGGTTTTGTTTTGCCCCGTAATCGACTACGACTTCGATCGACCCTCGTACCTTGAGAATGCAGAGGGCTACGGTCTTACCCGGGACAACATGATCTGGTTCTGGGAACAGTATCTCGGACCCGACGGAGACGGTCACAATCCATACGCATCGCCAATTCGAGCCGCTGATTTTTCTGGCCTTGCTGACGCGACAATCATATCAGCGCAGTACGACCCGCTGCTGGACGAAGCCGCCGATTATGCTGCAGCTCTGAAAGCAGCAGGCAACGACGTTACATACACCGAGTATCCGGGGATGGCGCACGGCTTCAACGGTTGGTTGGGCTTACTCGATGCGGCAGTGGAGGCGTGCGAAGAGGCGTCGAAACACATCCTCACCTCGTTCGCTAAGGAGTAGCCGTTCCTATACACCAACGACAGCAGTGTGAAACTGAAAATTCGTAAACTGACATCCTGAATCCATTTCAGGGTTTTTCTGGATCCTCCTGCAGCGAAGGTACACGTAGGTGAGTTAACGCCGGTGGGCTGGACGACCACTCGTTGTGTGAATCTGCAACAACTAGCGACATCGCCATTGATCGCTCCGACTCACCCTCTAACTCCCTACGAAACGAATTGAACATGCTGTTTTGGAGTATCTCCGTCAGTTCAGCGATCCAGTACGTATTGCCGAGATATTGAAAGAAACCGGATCGAATGAGCTCAAGCGTAAAAAGATCGAGCTTGTAAAAGTTAGAACTGCCAAAAGCTAAAGTAATGCTTCAGATGATCCTCAAAGGGGCATACGTTTGGACGGACGGCAGAGTTGAACTTAAGTTTCGGTAGCCCCAATGCTGAGTTCTGACAGATCTCTTCTATTCACTCAGCTGACGCACCGACTGGGAAACACGCCGAATCGTGTACAGAATCTTCTATGAATCTGTTGGGCGAATATAGGTAGAGTCCGGACATCTGCCTCGTTACCGACGGCAGCTGTGATCTGAATGAGCGAAATAGTTCAGCCACATATACCGTCAAAGCCCGCCTGAAACTCCGGGGAGATAGATCGAAATGTCTGACCATAACTCACTGCTTCCAGAAGGCTCAGTTGATACCGCAAACATCAAGGTTGTTGGTGTTGGTGGTGGCGGCCAGAACGCCGTCAACCGCATGTACCGAGAGCGAGTACCCGAAGTCGAATACATATCAGTAAACACCGATTCGCAAGCGCTCGACTCATCAGATGTCCCGATTCGATTACGCGTCGGAGACAAGACAGCACGTGGTCTGGGAGTCGGTGGGGATCCTTCAAAGGGTCGTCAGTGTCACGAGGAAGATCGCGACGAAATCAGGGAAGTCTTGAAGGGTGCTGACCTCGTTTTCGTGGCAGCTGGTATGGGCGGTGGAACAGGTACCGGCGGCGCACCTGTTATCGCTAAAGTAGCCCGGGAGCTGGGATCGTTGACTGTCGGTGTCGTAACCAAGCCGTTCGCATTTGAAGGCGCCGTTCGCAAGAGGAAAGCACTCGAAGGCATCGAGTTACTCCGCGAACAAGTCGATACTCTTATCGTCATTCCGAACGACCGACTCCTCGCTATTTCCGATGAGCAACTCACGATGGATCGTGCTTTCAAGATGGCCGACGATGTTTTAAGTCAGGGCATTCGTTCGATTGCCGAGCTGATTCTTGTTCCCGGTGAAATCAACCTCGACTTCTCCGACGTGCGTGCAGTCATGGACAATGCCGGCCCGGCATGGATGGCGATCGGCAAGGGTGCCGGTGATAACCGGGCCATCGAAGCCGCCGAGCAGGCGATCAAATCGCCATTACTGGAAGTCGAAATCGCCGGTGCCAAAGGCGTAATTTTCAACATCACCGGCGGCACCGACCTTACGCTCGATGAAGTTCAGCGTGCATCCGAAGTGATCGCTTCGACAGTTCACCCTGAAGCCAATATCATTTTCGGTACGGTCACCGACCCGAAGATGGAAAACGAAATCAAACTCACGATCATCGCTACCGGTTTCCCGGTGGCCGGTGAAATCCAGGAAGAAGCTGAGTCGATCGCTCGAATGGCTCTCGAAAACCCAGCATCAATGGCTATCCCGCCGTTCCTGCGCCACCACCCGGCGGCGCGGACACGCTACCGTAATGGTGGAATGTATCGAGAGCCACAGCGAGAAGAAACAGCCGTAATGGCCGACGACTAAGGTGCCAGTGGCACATTTTCTACAGCAATCTCAGCTGACACACGCTATCGAGACCAAGCCGTAGAAAGATCGAAATAACGACCAGGCCCAGTTCGCATCTGACGCAAATAAAACTCTTCACAAGGTCAAAAAGCCAAGGGCAGGATTTATTCCTGCCCTTAACGGTTTAAATTCAATTCTTAGAGATGTCGGCCAACCAGGTGTCCCTATCTTGGCAATGCATCCAACGCACGGTTCGCCAGCGCACTGGGCCCTGCGTATCTTGTGTCGGCAACAACATTGAAAGCATCGGCGAGTTGATGCATTGTTTTCGCTGGAGCCGGTGCGACTCGGTACCTGAATTTTTCGACTCGCTTGGAGATACGAAGTGCCAGTGGCCCAGACTTAGCGCGTTGAGCCGCGTTCTTCAGCAAAGCACCCATTTCGACCACCCCCACCATCGTCCGGAAGTCGCACTCTGATCCGCCCTTGATGTAGCACTGAAGCGTCTTGGATATATTCGCCGACGCTTCGATATAAAGCGGTTCATCGTCTTCAAACACGCACACAAGCCCTGGCTTGTCGCCGAGCATCCAAGCGCCTTCTTCGGTCAGCGCCGATCCTTCTCCGTCCACCAAATCGGTGAACAATGGCTCCCATTTTCCAAGATGTGTCACAGTAAATGTAGGCATCTAATCTCCCATGATGTACCTGCATTCTAGTGGCAATTCGGAATTTTTGGGGACTCACTGTCTGAAAAATCGAAGAGGGAGGCAGATATGATGCTCCAGACTTCTTCTTCGCGCTGGGCAGCATTAGCGAGGCACTGGCCTGAAATACAAGTAACTGGAAAAACATCGTGAAGATCTCAAATATCGAAGTGATTCGCTTCCGAACAACGACGCAACACCACCCATCGAAATGGGGTTACGGGCGCTGGGGGGAGGAGCGTGAGACAACCGAAACAATCACGAAAATATCTACAGACGGTGGTGCTGAAGGCTACATGCTCGGCGGCACCGAACAGGTAATCGACGGCATCATCAAGCCCATGATACTCGGTGAAGATCCCCTCGAAAGAGAGAAGATCTGGAACTGGATGGACCAGCTGGTCACTTTCCATCACAGCCTCCCAGAGCACGAAATGGGGATTGTGGACTGCGCACTTTGGGATCTGTTCGGCAGGTCAGTCGACCTCCCGGTCAGCGTTATCATGGGCGGGGCGCGCAAAAAAGTTAAGGCCTACGCCAGCACGTTCCCGAATCTTGGCGGACCCGATATCTACGCAAAACACGCCCTCGAAGCCAAACGGCAAGGCTACAAGGCCTACAAAGTCCACGCCTATATCTGTTGGGACCCCTACAAGTGGGAACCTGCCCCCCAGCAGCCGGGCTTCCCGAAAGAAGACATCGAGATATGCAGTGCCGTCCGGGAAGCTGTAGGCGATGACATGGTTTTGATGCTCGATCCGTTCGGTGTATACACGCTCGAAGAGTCGATCTGGGTCGGCCGGGAGTTGGAGAAACTCGACTATTACTGGTTAGAACACCCCATGATCGAAACTCGATCCGAGTCGTACCGGCGCCTGACCGAAACGCTCGATATCCCGATTCTGGCACCCGAACACGTCCCCGGTGGCGTTTTCACACGTGCTGAATGGGTACTCCAGAAGGGTTCCGATATGCTCCGAATCGACCATAACTTCGGCGGTATCACCGCCTGCCAGAAGATGGTCGCAATCGCCCAAGCGTACGGTATCAAGTGCGAAATGCACGGAGGTGGATGGGCAAATAGCCAGATCCTAGGTGCAACCACAGAAGCCGTTTGCGAATATTTCGAGCGAGGCCTGCTAAGGCCAGGATTCGACTACGAAAAGCCACCACCCTACTTGAAAGCAATCTGTGATCCACTAGATGACGATGGCAACGTGATCCTTCCTACTGGTCCCGGATTAGGCATGGAATTCAACTGGGACTACATCAACGACAACCTAGTAAAGGTGTAACCGGTTCTACCTCTCATATGGCCCTGGCGTGCCCCGAGGAGATGACGCCCCCGACCAAATTATCCCCATGACGTACGAAGCTAAACGCCCGAAGCGATAACACCACTCAGAACATCAACGGACACCACGGCGCTCTCACCGTGGCAAACATCGCATCTGCAAGTGCGATCGATCCGTCCGTGTTCTCTTCGGCCCGACCAGCCCGCTCCAAATCGGTGAGCTTCGCACCACCAAGATAGATAGTCGCCAGAGATGCTGTTGGAAGCGCGATGTCAACTGATTTCGTGCTCGGCACACACCGCGCACCAGTCGGTCCACCGGTCAATTCGAACCGACCGCCCCACTCTGGAATAAATGAATCCTCAACTTCGAACACCAGGCTGCCCTCAGCTAGGTACGTACGAGCCGAAAGTGCCTCGGTAACGTCCATGATTC
>CAYTAO010000032.1:7356-9600 GCA_964435915.1 uncultured Dehalococcoidales bacterium | reverse complement strand
ATTCGGTACCAAACGCTATCGTACGGCTTCCGCTCAAGCTGCCGCTGGTCAGCAAGCATCCACGGTAAGCTATCGTCGACAGGCGACCGCCACGTGCTCAAAGTGTCGTAGAGATCGACATTCAGCAAATGGTTCCAGAGCGCAGCGTGCGAGGCCGCGTTGGTGTGGATCACGAGATCAGCATTGAGAAGACCATGCTTTTGCTCACCAAAAACATGAAGCTCTTTGACTTTGTATACGGCAAAACCAAGAGCATTACCGTGTTCTTCGTACACGACAACGAACGCCTTGTTCGAGTCACCGCCTGAACCGTTCAGTTCCATGGCCCATCTGTCCCAGCTGTTCTCGTCCCGTCTTGGAATCCCAACATTCGTATTAACCGCAGCTTCCCAGGCACTAGGTAGCAACATGCGTGCTTCAGTGGTGTCGATAAATCGAATCTTGCCCGGAACTTCGGGCATGTTCTTGATCACCGCTTTTCGAGTATCGATCAAAAAATTCTCGTGCTGGATAGACATCCCATAGCCGTAGCGGCCGTAGATGATGCTTTCCGACGCCCAGAGCGATGCGACGGGTTGCCCTTTTTCACGCTCCTGCCTCAGCAGGCGCTCCATCATCCCATTTAGCAAACCCTGTCTGCGATGCGTCGTCGCCACGGTGACCGCAGTCACGCCTGCGTTCTTGATAATCGCCCCGCCCGGGACGGCGCTTTCGAAAGGTATCGAACCCGATGTGCCAACAATTACATCTCCGTCAAACGCAGTCATCGACATATCCGGAGTGAACTGTCTGCGATCAAGATCATAATGTTCTTGATCCGGCTCGTAGTGGCTACCGAACCCACGCTCAATCGCCACAACAAAACGTCGATGCTCAGCGGCTGTTATCTGCCGGTATTCGATGGCCATGGTATGGTCGGTGAATCCTAAAGCCTAGAATTAATGAGCACACCTCGGTTCTGTATCAGTCGTAAACTTGCCGTGAAGCTTTGCGAGCGATCCGGTCGTAATCGCGTCGATACGCCCTGCTTCCACGAGCGGACCAGGCGTTACTCCACCGAGATAAACCGACGATAAGTCGGCGGGGGTCATTACGACGTCTGGTTTATCGGTGGTCTTTTTCACGCTGGCCCGAGAATCGTCAATGTCGAGAACGTACGTCCCCACGATCTCAGGACGAGATTCAGAAACCAGTCCGATCTTCAGGCGTCCATCGGCGTTGTACGTGCGAGCTTCTAGTGCCTTCTGGATGTCGAGCAGGCAAATCCACATCGAATCGTGCGAAGTTCGGACGAGTCTGCGCGGATCGGAAAGCATCCACCACAGCGGATCGTCCGATGGACGGTTTATTGCGGTGATTTTTCCGACAAGGTCGAAGTCCAACAGGAATCGCCACATCGTGGCGTGAGCAGTGTCAGTAACCGAGACCTGCTCTGACACTTCAAGTGTCCCCATATCAGAGTCGCCCTTTCGACGCATTCGGTAAGCGACATAACCCGTCTGTTCACCTGCTTCTTCACATATTGCGAAGAACATCTGGCTCGCCCCATCACGAACTCGCTCTTCGTCAAACAACTCGTAGCGCCACCGACCCGGGTTGCGGTCGACAGCACCGATCGTTTGCCGATGCATTTGCTCGTAGATACCCGGAAGCATCACCGACGCTTCATCGGCATCAATGAAATACACCTGCGCACCAGGATGTGTTCCGAAATCGTCAGGTATCGGAGAGTGGGAGAACGCACCGAAGCTCGGGTCGATTTCCCAATCGTAAGAATTAATCGCGAGCCCGTAATCGAAACGTCTGTAGAGACTCGCCTGGGAAGCCCAAAGACCGCTGATGATGTCGCCGCGTTCTCGTGCTGACTCGTGAATACGAGACATCAGGCCAGAGAAAGCACCCTGACGACGATGCGTAACCGCTGTGGTCATATACGCCACGCCCGCCATCGGAACCGTGACACCGCCGGGCAGTGTGAGTGAGTACGAATCGGCACCACCTGTGGCAACGATTCGCTCCGATCGTGTATCCACCACTGCAACCAGACGGTCGATCTCGGCTCGGTCGTTTCGCAATCGCGCAATATCGTCCGGGTGCACGTGCATGCCGAATCCGCGTCGAACGGCTTTGCGCCATTCAACGAAATTGCTATCGGTTACTGTTCGAAGCTCTATAGTCATTGGAAATACAAAACGAGCGCGAAATTAGCCCGACGACGTATGCTACGTGTTACGCCCTAAACGA
>CAYTAO010000032.1:0-7346 GCA_964435915.1 uncultured Dehalococcoidales bacterium | reverse complement strand
GTTCTTCTCGAAAACAAGGTTGTGCTGGTCACCGGTGCCAGTTCTGGAATTGGTCGCGAAACCGCAAGAGTAATCGCTAGTCACGGCGCAAAAGTTGTTGTAGCGGCGAGGAGGGAATCCGAACTGGCGGAAACCGTTAGCCAGATCGAATCGGATGGTGGCACCGTTTCATACGTGGTCACAGACGTCTCGGATAGTGCGCAAGTTGAAAGAGCAGTACAACATGCGGTGGCGACATTCGGCGGGCTCAACGCTGCGTTCAACAACGCTGGAATTCTCGAACCTGAGGGGCATCTACACGAAGTTGCCGATGATGATTTCAACAACATCATCAACGTAAATCTCAAGGGTACGTTCCTATGCATGAAGTACGAGATCGGATACATGCTCGACAACGGTGGGGGGGCGATAGTCAACGACTCGTCGTACATGGGCCTATATGGCGGAACCGGGCGACAACCTGCGTACACGGCGAGTAAGCACGGCGTGCTCGGTCTCATGAGAGCAGCAGCCCGGGACTACGCTCGAAAAGGAATTCGGGTGAACGCAGTCTGCCCAGGAGTGATCGACACCACGATGATGCATGGGCTCGATAACGAGGGCGATCCTGCTACCCGGGCCAAGATGGAACGCTGGGTACCGATGAGTCGCTACGGCGCACCGGAAGAAGTGGGTCAGGTTGTCGCATTCCTATGCTCTGACGCAGCGAGCTACGTCACAGGCCAGGCGATACCTGTCGACGGTGGTGTGACTAGTTAGCAGAAGTTTAACCCACCCTCTAACTCTTTCCATGCGAGGGAGGAAGTTAGAGGATGGGTTGTGTAAGGGCACGTATATCTGAAGCCGCAACTGCTCAAATCAGGCAGCCAGCTTCGATCTCTAAGAAAACGTCGCCTCACGAATTACCGTGTCCACTGCGCCTTGTACGGATTCGGTGTGGCGTCTGTCGGTTCAGATTCCCGCACCGTGCCTTCGCGCCACGACTCAACTGGGATCCAGTCCAGCAGATTTTCGGCTTTGCTCACCGATAACGGGCTCTTGAAGCCCGGAAGCGACTCTCGCATCTCCACGCCCGGGTGAACCTCTTCGATGGCGTCCATGGTCGGAATATCTAGCGTCGTGTCAGTGGAGTTGATGAAAAATGCCTCGTGCCCACCGAACTCCTTTTCGATAGTCAGTAGGCAGGCGCGCGCAGCATCGTGTCGTCCCACCCAACTCCAGAATCCCATCGGGTTACGACCATCACCGAGAATAGATGTTTTATCGCCCGATTTCAGGTGGCGTTTGGCTGTTGCGGGATCCCAGAGCGCATGGAACCTCATGTTGGCGATCTGGACTTTTACCGGGACGACGTCGGACGAATGCTTCACCCATTTCTTCACCAAGCCACTTCGACTGGGAGTAGGCATCTTCGGCACGGGTGGGGTGTTTCTCATCGACCGGGTAGTACTCGGGTGTGTAGAGCTTTGATCCCCAGCCCGCCCCAACGGCGTTTACCGAGGAGGCCATGCAGATTCTACCGATTCCATGAACCTCGGCAGCTTCAAGCACGTTCCAGTTGGCCATCATGTTGATGTGGAAAACCTTGTGCTCGGGATCCTAGTTTGGAGCCGGGATTGCCGCCATGTGAACAACTGCGTCGGCACCTGTCAGGGCGTTGAGCACTTCGCCGTAGTTGGTAACGTCAATACGCCAGAACTGCGCGGCGGTGGAAGCGGATCCGGGTCTGGGTGGAACTGCATCCACGTTGTGAACTTCGTAACCATGGGCGGTTAACTCGGCGATGATGTATTCACCCGCCCTACCCGATCCGCCAGTGACAACTACCTTTTCAGGCATGCGTTTCTCCGTTGCTGCACAGCAACGTGCGTGCTGTACCAGTTAATTTATGCCGACCAGTATGGGTTGAAAAAGCGGTCAATGTCATTGCGAGGAGTCTGAAGATGTGGCAATCAGCGGGCAATTGGACGCAACTCTAGACTAAGCCAGTTGAAGAAAACGTTAAGTCCGCGTAAAACAATGACGCGTGCAAGTCAGATATCGTCTGAATCGAACGGCGATTCAATTTAGTCAATTGATTGCCACGTCGTAAGACTCCTCGCAATGACAGACCAGACCTCCATCGTCCTGATCGACGTGGAGGGACGAGAGAAGTTCCAAATCGCAATGCGGTTTATCAGCGAGACTCAGTGATTCCCCATGCACTTCTCCAAACAAGTACTATTCCGCCCATGACATCACTAACTGGAAAAACGGCACTCGTTACCGGCGCCAGCAAGGGCATCGGAAAAGCAATCTCCCTGGCCTATGGCGAAGCAGGTGCAAACGTCGTCGCCACAGGTCGCAACGTCCCGGAGATCGACGACGTAGTAAGCAGGATCAAATCAGGTGGAAGCAAGGCACTCGGTGTCATTGCCGATCTCGGTATCGAATCCGATATCGAAAAACTTTCAAACGCCGCGGAGCAGGAGTTTGGTGGGGTCGACATCCTCGTGAACAACGCTGCAATCATCACGCCAAATATTCCAGTTGTCGATATGAACATTCAGTTGTGGCGAGACGTGATGGATGTGAACGTGACCGGTGCGTTTATTCTCACCAAGAAGCTCCTCCCCGGCATGATTGACCAGGGTTTTGGCAAGGTCATCAATATCTCTTCGATTGGCGGACGAAAAGGCGGATACGGTCGTAGCGCTTACCGTATTTCAAAGGTGGCGCTCATCAGCTTTACCGAGTCTCTCGCTGCCGAGGTGCGCCAATACGGCATCAACGTGAACGCTATCTGTCCCGGTGGCACCGATACTGAAGGCTTTCGCGAGGTGTTCAAGACAGCCGGTCGCTCGGAGCAGCCAAGGCTGATGGATCCCAGAGAAATCGCCGAAGTGGCTATGTTCCTTACGTCTGACGCCAGTTCCGCTATCACGGGGACCGCGATCGACGCGTTCGGCAGTGCGAATCCGTTGTTTGCCGAGCGCTAACCCGAATGTTGGCTGTCGGGCTTGCGCTCAGGTTGGTATGTGCTTGACGAGCCGAGTGGTAGTCGCCATTGGCAAGTCCACTCTGGATATCAGTACTTCGGTTCATGCAGAAGATTATTGGGATTTGCAAGGCTTGACGAGTGCACCTACTCATGGTCGTGTTGATTGTGCTCGTTACTGCATACTCGGAATCAGTAGACCGGTTACCAGCGCAGTCACCTGCCTTGACAGAGTTGTCGACACTCACCGCTATCAGCGATGCTCCTCCTGCCACCACGCCCCGCCTTACTTCACCGACTAGCACGTCAATTCCGACTATAACGGCTCCAACATCTATCACCGTCACACAGTCCACTTCCGCGCCCACACCAACAGAAACCGCTGTTCAAGAAACGCCAACACCAGTCCCCTCTCCCAGGACAACCCACACAGCTATTTCGATCCCATCTCCGGTACCAGTACCAACGCAATCGCCATCACCATCACTGATTACAACCTCCACCCTCAAACCGGAACCAACTCCCAAACTAACTCTTACGCCTAATCCCACAGATTTTGAACATCGCCTTCCGCTCTCAATAGCGATGTGTACGACCCGGTCACACAAAGCCACGGTGACGTCTCATTCGCTGGTAACTGGGTGGTCGTACGGTTCGGCGGCACGTTAGACGCAGTGAGTGGCTACTGGAAACCTGGTGACAATCCCGATATCTAGTTCGGAATCGTGTCCGAGACAATCCTCACGCCCGCAATACCGGACCAGATCACGGGGGCCTGTCTCGCGAACGCCTGAAGGTAATGTTTTCGATCCCAAGGACTGGGAAGTACATACATCACGGCAACGGACTTACTACCTCACGCACAATCACGTTGTGGAACTACAGATCGTTGAAGTTCAATTCGTTAGAGTCGGTGATCTGACCGGGAGGGCGTCACCAGCAGCGATTCGTCATGGCGGTGCCGCCGGTTTGAATCAGGTAGACAAATTCGAGTGGGGCCTTCGCGAAGCCAGCTCGATCGGTGCAACGGGCTTGTATCCTTACGAATTTCTCCCCGAGTCAGATCAAATAATGCTGCGCAGTGTATTGTCGACTATGCGAATGCTCGGGTGGGTACCAGATGAATCATTCTGTCTCGTCAACCGAATTGACTAATTTTGGATGATCACGGCACTCACTCTAAGCCAACGACAGGTTGTTGTAGCCCTCGTCTTGAAGCAGCAGGTCGTTCTCGGCAAAACGTTCGACCCGGAACGGTGCCACATCGATCATGTCGGTTGAGCCATCGAGGATTAGATCACTCATGATCTTGCCAATGCCCGGACTCAACTTGAATCCGTGCCCACTAAAGCCCGCCCCCATGAACAGACCATCAAACGCCTGTACTTTGCCGAACGCTGGCTGAAAATCGGGTGAGCAGTCGTACACGCCGGTGTAACCGCGAACCAACGAGGCCGACTCCTGACCTGGGAACCGTGCAGCGAACCGTTCGAACAGGTCCACCTGTTCCTTGAGATCCGGGATTTTTGTTGCTTCAACATCCACATCGACGGTCCCACTCAGTGGATCGTGCTCACCCAGCAACGCCAGTGATCCTGCCTCGGGTCTGTAGTATGCCTCGACTACCCGATCGGACACTATGGGATGAATACGACCGAAGTCCGGGGTACGCTCGACAACTGCAATGGCGTGGCGAACCGGGTTTATCGGTAGATCAACTCCAAGGGCAGCCAGCAGAGCGCTGGTCCTGAATCCAGCCTCAACCACCACCGTTTCAGCTCCGATAACTCCCTTAGAGGTCTCGACACCGGTTACCTTGCTGCCGTCTGATGTCACACCAGTTACCTCGCTTCCGATTCGCACATCAACTCCAAGATCACGCGCAGCTGCGACAAAGGAGTTCGCAACAGTAGATCCATCGGCGTGACCCGAATTGGGTTCCCATGCACCTGCTGTTACGCCGTCAAGTACCAGCCGAGGTTCGATATCTGTTATTTCGGTTTGGCTCAACATCCGGGCATCAATTCCCAGACGCTTTTGCATCTCGATGACCTCGCGAGCGTGTGGAACCTCATCTTCAGGAAACAGCAACAGCAGCCCGACCTCTCGGAATCCACTCTCACCAATACCTACGACGTTCTCCCAATCACCGAACATCGAGCGTCCGTACATCGTAATTTTGATGAGCGATTCGAGTGTGTAGTGATGACGCACGATCGCGCTCGACCATCCAGACGCACCAGATGCGATTCCATCTTTCTCAATGAGGGTGATCTTGCCAGCACCTCGTTTTGCGAGATGCCATGCGGTCGAAGCGCCATGAACTCCGCCACCAACTACAACGACGTCTACTGTGTCCGTCATCAGAAAATACTCCCAGATAAAAACGAATGACAAAAAAACGAATTGCTTACTCAGTGAATCGGCACGCTGTTTGTGATGCACTACTTTGACACAAGAAACAAGCGTGTGGCAGAGTCATTCATACCAGCAATCGGCGGGTAATATTCCTCGCAACGTTTCATTCAGTACTAGTAGCGCCTGTCTTTAATGGCCAAAACATTCTTGCAGAAAGTTCAGAATTCCCAGATGGTCCTCGAAAAACTCAAAAATATTCCAGACGCAACATACGTTCACGCCGGACAGCTGACTGATTTCATTTCCAATCTGTTCTCAGCGACCGGAATGCCCGTTGATGAGGCTAAGCTCTGTGCTGAGGTGCTGGTCGACGCCGATATGAACGGAATCGACACGCACGGTGTTAGCTACAACCTCGAACACCACTACCTGACCGGGCTAATTAATGGCTACATCAACACGACGCCGAACGTTCATGTGACATATGAAACGCCTGGTACCGCAGTTATCGACGCCGACAAGGGCATGGGGATGATCGCCAGTGTTATGGCGATGGAGCTAGCTGTAGAAAAGGCCAGAAAGACTGGTATCGCATCTGTTGCAGTGAACAACTCGTCGCACTATGGTGCTGCCGGTTTCTACGCCCGGATGGCACTGGAGCACAACATGATCGGCTTCTCAATGTCGTCTGGCGGTCGCAACGTGATCATCCCAATGAACGGTCGTTACCCGTGGATGGGCACCAATCCGATGGCATTCGCTACGCCTGCTGGCGACGAGCCGCCGTTTGTGATCGACATGGCATCGTCAACAACGTCGTACGGCAAGGTTGCGATTGCAAGGGCGTTCGGTGTCGATATTCCGGAAGGTTGGGCGCAGGATGCCGACGGGAACGCAATCACAGATATTACGAAGTTCGAGGATTCGATCGGACAGCCACCTTTGGGTGTGACTTATGACCTCGGCGCTCACAAGGGCATGGGGATCGGCATGATGGCCGACGTACTCGGTGCGATTCTGCCGGGTGAGACGGTTTCAGGTCTTCTTCCGGATAAAGAGAAAGGCGGCGGACGTTTCTGCCACTACTTCCAGGCGACCCGAATCGATGCGTTCCGACCTGTCGAAGAGTTCAAGAACGACATGGATATGATGTTGCGCACTTTGCGCGAGCAAGAGTCGGCACCAGGCCTGCCAGATATCCAGTACCCCGGTGAACCGGATGCGGCGTACGTGACGAAGCGCACCAAAGAAGGTGTTCCTCTACCCCGCCACTCGATCGACTACTTCAAGAAGATGGCCGACACCCTAAACGTGGAATGGACGATTCCGGGATAGGTCAGCAATATTTCCGGTTTTGTTTGGTAATCAAGATCATCTCGGCGGGTGTGGAGTAGCGTGGTTATAGGGAGGAGACTCACCCAAGCCCGATTCACCTTACTGGTGTTCGTAGTGTGGCGTGAGTTATATGGTCGGTAGATGTGACGCACTAAAGCTACCAACCGCCGATGAACTACCTGAACACATCCGAGTGTCTGAGCAAGCCGAACTGGAACGAACTCAATTCAAGACCGTACTAGCAAGTGGCGAGCTTCACGCAGAATGGTGTTGATCGTCGTAAGGCACAGATAGCGACTCAAACAAAGAAAAGCCCCCGGTTTTGCCAGAGGCTTTTCACGTCGTAGTCTCGCCGCGAGGCGGACTGTAAGCCGAGTCCTGTACCGATTTCCGAAGAAACCGGCGACGGCCATCCATCTAGGCCTGCAGTTGCCCACAGGCTCAAGCAACCAACCCGGAAGCTACCCGAATCCGGTCACAGCTTCCCTATTTGGTCTTGCACCGAGTGAGGTTTACCTTGCCCCGCATGTCGCCATCCGGGCGGTGCGCTCTTATCACACCATTTCACCCTTACCGATGCGCCGATTTCTCGACGTCCGGCGGTTTATTTTCTGTTGCACTTTCTGTCGGGTCACCCCGCCCTGCCGTTAGCAGGCACTCTGATTCATGAGGTGCT
>CAYTAO010000031.1:2556-25365 GCA_964435915.1 uncultured Dehalococcoidales bacterium | reverse complement strand
TCTATTCGGCGGTTCGAATCCGCCCGTCGCCTCCATCTCAACTCAAACTGAGGGAGCTCCAGAGAAATCTGGGGCTTTTTCGCGTTTGACAGCCAATTTGACAGCCACCGAAACGTCGCAAGTAGATAAGTAGATGGGCCCCGGTTCTAGTGAACAACTGATCTGCGGTAACTCAACTGAGGTTGGTATCAGTCGAAGAAATGGGACTCAGGAAAATTAAGCTTGAATTTTATTCTGTCGACACCACTCTGGTCCGCTTTTGTTTCAATATCTAGGTTCAAGCTGTCTATCTGCTGAGAGAGATTCCAGGTCCACATTACAAGCAGCAGGATTGCCACGAACTGAGCGAAAACCACGACTTCGAGTAGGGTTGGCTGCCTGTCGAATTTTGCCTTAGCCATCGTGAGAGCATTCTGTAACCCTCCCCTCCGCCACGACGTTGCAAAAGCTCAGGAATAAGCCGTAAAGGGATGGCTCGGGGGCGGCCACCCGTTCGAGAAAGGAGCCTACTCAATACAGGACGACTGCAACTCAAGCTCATCTAAACGTGCACCAAAGAGTTAATGCCAGTTAACGGATTCCGGTGTTATTCTCGATGTAGACATAGTTTCCTATTCGCCAACAAAGCAACAGTCGGAATACAGAATCCCAGCCGATCCGGTCTCATTCCGGGTCGTTTCGCGTAGACGATATTCGCTGCGACGAGCCTGAAAGCCCTTATGACAATAACTTCACGTAACGACATTCGTAACGTCGCGATCATCGCCCACGTAGACCATGGCAAGACGACACTCGTCGATGCCATGCTCAAGCAGACCAGCTCTGTTGCCACTCACAAAGCACTGACCGATCGGGTTATGGACAACACGGATCTTGAGAAGGAGAAGGGCATCACGATCCTCGCCAAGAACACAGCCGTGCGCTGGGGTGGCATCAAGATCAACATTATCGACACACCAGGTCATGCCGACTTCGGTGGTGAGGTCGAACGCGGCCTTACGATGGTCGACGGAGTGCTTCTTCTGGTCGACGCCAGCGAAGGGCCGCTTCCGCAGACCCGATTCGTGCTCCGCAAGGCACTCGAAGCCAATCTGTCGGTGATCCTGGTTATCAACAAGATCGACAGACCAGACGCCCGTATCGATGAGGTTGTCGACGAAGTCTACGAACTGTTTATCGATCTCGACGCGACCGAGGATCAAATTGACTTTCCAATTATTTACGCGATTGCCCGGGATGGCGTCGCAACAATGGATCTCGATAAACCCGGCACCGATCTCACACCACTTTTCGAACTGCTAGTCGAGAACATTTCAGCTCCTACCTACGACCATGAGCACTCACTTCAGGCTCACGTAACAAACCTCGATGCATCACCCTACGTCGGTCGACTGGCAATCTGCCGTATCCATCAGGGCATAATTCGTAAAGATCAGATAATCTCGCACTGCCGGGTAGACGGATCGATAGTTCAATCGAAGATCACCGAGCTGTACATCACCGAAGGCCTCGAGCGAATCGCCGCTAAAGAAGCTGGCCCCGGAGAGATTATTGCTGTTGCAGGGATGCCCGAAATCACGATCGGTGAGACCATCGCTGACGAAGAAGACCCACACCAACTTCCAACTATTCGAATCGACGAACCGAGCCTCTCTGCGACCATCGGCATCAATACATCTCCCCTCACCGGGTTAGATGGCAAAAAGCTGACAGCTCGTATGATCAAGGACCGCCTTGAAAGAGAGCTGATCGGCAACGTTTCGATCAAGATTCTTCCTTCGGACCGACCCGACTCATGGATCTTCCAGGGTCGCGGTGAACTTCAACTCGCGGTGCTGGTGGAAACAATGCGTCGTGAAGGATTTGAAATGACCGTCGGCAAGCCCGAAGTCGTCACAAAGATGATCGACGGCGAGTTTCACGAGCCAATGGAACGACTCGCTGTTGACATCAACGAAGAACACCTCGGTGCCGTCACGCAGCTTCTCTCACATCGAAAAGGCAAGATGGTGAACATGGTTAACCACGGTCAGGGTCGAGTCCGCATGGACTTTGTAATCCCCGCCCGTGGGCTCATCGGTTTCCACAACGAATTCGTTGTGGAAACCCGTGGCGCAGGACTGGCCCATCACGTTTTCGAAGGCTACGAACGCTGGCAGGGGGACATGCGGTCTCGGCCGACTGGCAGCCTTATCGCTGATAGACGTGGAGTAACCACGACATACTCACTACTCAGCGCACAGGAACGCGGTCAATTGTTCGTCCCGGTCGCAACCGAGGTTTATGAAGGTATGATCATCGGTGAAAACCCACGTCCCCAGGACATGGATTTGAACATGGTCAAGGCGAAAAAACAGACAAACATGCGTTCGGCCGGTGCAGATCATGCACAGCACCTCGATACCAACAAAGACCTGTCGCTCGAGCAGGCGCTCGAGTTCATTATGGATGACGAGTGCCTCGAAGTGACACCAAACTTCGTGCGAATTCGCAAGGTGATTCTAAGCCAGCAACTCCGCGGACGTGCCAAGGGTGCCAAAAAACAAGCCGTATAAGTTAACGGCTAGAGCCTGTCCTCCCTCCTTTTGAGGAAGGGAGATAGAGGGCTGGTCGAACCGTGAGAATCTAAGACTCTATACCCAGCCACACCTTGTCCCTCTGAACACCCACTCATTCTGAATCCTTTTACATCTTTTCTACCGGCTTCCCTCCTTTGAGCGTGTCTGATCTTGAGCATCTAGAGCGATTTTTTAGTGAGGTTGCGATTGGCCTAGATTCACTTACGTTTTAAGAACAGCAACTACTACTTAGATTGGTAGTCGAGCGTTCAGTCGTCACTGATAATTCGGTGAGAGTAGAAACCGTGATCCCGGCCGGTAAACAGCATGCCGGTATATTGCGTACTTGTCATCCTGAACTTGATTCAGGATCCTTCTCTACCAAAATCCCTTAAATGATTCATCAACGCGCATTTGATAGTCATTGCAGAACTCGCCATCATTCAGAGAACCGCGTTAGGACTTGAATCAAGTTCAGGATGACGAATCCACCCCTTGCGAGCGCGTATCAGCAGGTTCATTCTTTCTTTCCATAGTTCCTGTAGATTCGTGATTGGTAAACAGAGGAAAGAAAAACAGATGCTCGAAAGATTTCTGGTTCCGGAAAAAGATCGCGTTTACGTGCAGCCCGAGAACATGCGGCAGGCGACCATTGAAATCTTCGAGAAATACGGGCAGTCATCCGACGACGCAGCTCTCTCAGCGGATGTCCTGATGACCAGTGATCTTCGAGGCTGCGAGACACACGGCGTGTCGAATCAGCTTCGTGTCTACGTGAAGGCCTATGCAGATCAACACATGAACCCGACCCCGAACCTGCGGATCACCCGAGAAACCGATGTGACGGCCAATATGGACGGTGATACCGGACTCGGTCTACACGTACTACCAAAAGCGATGGAACTCGCTATCGAGAAGGCCGAAAAACATGGCATGGGCGCGGTGGCTGTTCATAACTCACGGCACATTGGAATGTTGGCGTACCACTCGATGATGCCACTTGAACACGACATGATCGGTATTACCATGACTGCCGGAAATCCACTGTCGATGGTGCCAACACACGCCGGTGAACTGAAATTCGCCACCAATCCCTGGGCGTGGGCCGCACCTGCTCGAAACGAGTCACCATTCGTCTTCGATGTAGCGACCACCCAGGTGGCAGGGAACAAGCTGAGGCTCGCTAAGAGAATCGGAGCACCTCTCGATCCGGCTTGGGTCGCAGCGACAGATGGTTCTCCGATCATGGAAGAGACTCAGCTACCCGACGAGTACATGATTCTCCCGTTTGGCGGTACGCGTGAACAGGGCTCGCACAAGGGCTACGGATTCGCCGCAACCGCCGAAATAATGACGACAATTCTCTCTGGCATGGGTGCCGGATTCCTTATGCCCCGGCAACCACAAATTCTGGCGCACTACGTTCAGGCGATCAAAATTGACGGCTTTACAGATCCTGAAAAATTTAAAGATGACATGGACGACTTCCTCGGTGGCCTGAAAAACACTAAGCCAGCACCTGGTCACAAGCGCGTGGTGTACGCCGGGTTGCCAGAGGCTGAAGAGATCGAAATTCGTCAGCGCGACGGGATACCATATCACCGAGAAGTGATCGAGTGGTTCGAGTCGATCAAAGCTGAACTCGATCTCAGCTTCGAACTGGGATAGCGCTCGCCATATCACTCGATACCGTCATCCTGAATTAGATTCAGGAACTCAGACCGAACAGGATGCTGCCATCATTCCAACTTGTCCGAGATCAATCATGTCGATTGGCATGGAGCGATTCTGATCGATGGTCAGAATGACGATTCATTAGTGGTCATAGGCATGATCACTACGAATTCGCCCACACCCCAAAAAATCTGAACTAATCGGTCGAACCTGGGTTATTCGCTCTGAACATGATTCCCAGAGTGCCACAAGTGGGTCCCGCCTTCTCGACTCCTGTGTGCATCGGCTACTCTAAAACCCGGTCGGTGGTGAAGAGTCATCTGACGATTCCGTGTTAAACATTTCGACTTTTCTGAACTCGCGCAGAGTGGCAAGGTACTCAGGGATCGTCAGTGGAGCATCGAAATCATCTATCACCTTATGTGCCTGCGATGCACCATCACTCAGCAGTGAAATCGTCGTAGAAGCCAGCGCTTTTCCTGCTTCCACCACATCTAACTCCCAATCAGTGATCTCGAATTCGTTGCTGTGCGTCCTCCCGCTAGCACCGCCCGCGTACGACTGCATTGTTGGCATCAGCACCGACACATCACCCATATCGGTTGATGATGTTCTGTGCGGCATTCGTCCAACTTCCAGATCACCGGGAAGCGCCAGAACATTCTCGTCGTACAGTTCATTCAGCGCCGGATCGAGTTGAGAAGGCATGTAACCCGGTGATGTGCTGATCTCGACCGTCGCACCGATCGCCATTGCGCCCGCACGTAACGCCTGATCGACCTTCAGCCCAGTGTCTTTCATCGCATCTATTGAGGCAGCGCGAATAAACATTTCCATCGTGACATTCGCTGGCACGGACGAAACCGCTGCACCGCCACGAGTAATGATCGGGTGAACCCGAACGTGGTCTTCATCTTTGAACGTCTCGCGTTGGAGCGCGATTGCCTGCATCGCAAGATTCGCAGCATTTAGAGCATTTATTCCAAGATGTGGTGCTCCACCTGCGTGGGCCGAACGACCAATGAACCGAACGCTTTTCGCAATCATTCCGTTGTGACTTGTTCCCGCCTTGAGCGAACGTGCCTCTTCGGGAGACGCGTGAGTGAGCAGCGAAATATCGACATCATCGAGTTCTCCAAGCCTTATGAACTCCTGCTTGCCTGACAGAAATTCCAGATCCCCCGAATCTCGTAATTCCTCCCGATATTCGATCTCGATGTATTCCTCGGCCGGTACCGCCATGAACGAAATCGATCCACTCAATGACTCGAGCACCTCAGGTTGAGAAAGCCCTACGGCCGCAGCGAGCATGTTTCCAACTTGAATATTGTGCCCACAAACGTGAGCAGCTCCTGTCCTGAGATCAGCAAGCCTGTGTTCTGGAACGATGAGCGAGTCGAGTTCACCGAATATCGCAACGTGCGGACCCAGTCTCCCTGTGTCAATTCGTGCGATCACGCCTGTAATTGCCACGTTGTCTCGCGGTTCAAGCCCAATCTTCTTCATGAACTCGGCCACTAGCTTCGCCGTTCGATGCTCACGGAAACCTGGTTCAGGGTGATTCCATACGTCCTGCGATATCGCGATTAGGTCAGACGAATTGGCATCGATTGCGTCGTTCGCTGCGGTTTTGGAAATGGAGATGTGTGGCATCTAGCGATTCTAAGCCAGATATCGCATGCTGTGGTGGGTTGATCGGTCGCTGACGGATGCGGATATTCCACTGAATAGCGGTCGCCCGGATTGCCTTAGGTTGGACGCCATATTGGGTGTTTTGAATTGTCAAAACACTTGCTGGGGTCGATCAAATCTTCAGTAAACCGTAGGAAATCTGAGGGAACTCACTGTGAAAATAAGGTAATTGTAAATTTCGAGGGGGCCACTGTTCTATCCGCGAGGTAACTGCGGATATGACAAAAAAACCACTAGTACTTGAACTTGCTCTGGTGAGCGTTCTCACTATTGCAAGCGCGAATACTGCATCTGCCAAGGGCAAGAAAGGCGAGCCGGTCAATTTTTAGACCAAAGGGTGATCGAAGTATTTGGCATATTGCGTGACTCGGCTGCCACGGTCCATTCCAACCAACGAAAAGGCGGTCGCGCGACCGAAAGAATAACCGAATTGAGGTGAAATCGACTCCGGACTCTGAAAACGAATTTTTGATTACTTGTGAATAACTTCGGATATTAAGAAGTTCTAAAATATTCACTGCGTCGAAACACGGAATCGGTTGCGAAGCACCACTTGTCGTATCTCGACCAGTTGACCCCGTTCCCAACAGGTTTATTGTTGTCGGTTCATTAATATTGCAAGCTCGGCGGATCACATTTGTCTATTGAGTGTGGAAAACACAACCCTGACTCCGTTTCTTTTCAGAACCTCTGGCCTGGTCTGTTCTTGAACCGGAGCGCCGTTGTTTATCCGAACAAAGATGCTGTTGTTTACGGTGAATTTTCCTACAGTTATGCCGAGTTTGATGAGCGGGTTCGGCACTTGATGGGAGCTCTCGTGAACGCCGGAATAAACGCCGGTGATCGCGTCGCTTATCTGGTGCCCAACATCCCACAGCTTCTCGAAGGTCACTACGGTCCGATGCGGATGGGCGCAGTACTCGTTGCGATCAATACTCGGCTATCGAGCCGTGAGGTTGGTTTCATCCTTAGGCACTCCGGTGCAAAAGCACTCGTGTTCGATTCCGAATACGCGGAGACCGTAGAAGTGGCACTCGGCGAAGCATCTGGTAAATCATCTGAAGACGCGAGCAATCTCAACCTGCTCGTCGAGGTAGTCGATACCGACTCGACAACCCTGCCAACCCCGGCATCCGGTCTAAACGGCGCAATCGAATACGAAAAATTCCTATCCTCAGGCAAAAATATCGACATACCCGAACTAAACCGATCCGAACTCGACACAATAGCTATCGACTACACATCGGGCACGACCGGTGAACCAAAAGGCGTTGAATACACGGGCAGGGGGGCGTATCTGAACTCCCTCAGCATGGTCGTGGACGCCGGGCTTAATTCGACCAGCGGGTACCTGTGGACTCTCCCCATGTTCCACTGCAACGGATGGTGCTATACGTGGGCCGTAACCGCGGCCGGTGGGACGCATATCTGTTTGCGACAGGTGACCGCAAATGCTGTGTTTTCGGAAGTTTCCGCACATTCCGTTACCCATATGTGCGCCGCACCGAGCGTGTTGAGTTTATTAGAAGTGTCAGACGAGGCAGAACCGGACGCCATGGCCGGTGTGAAGATATTCACTGGAGGCGCAGCGCCATCTCCTAGGATTCTCAGATCGATGAAGTCACTGGGAGCCGAGTTGCACCACCTGTACGGATTGACCGAAACATACGGTCCTTCGACTATCGGTGCCGAGCAATCAGGCTGGAGCGAACTCTCTATCGATGATGAGGCCTTCAAGAAATCTCGTCAGGGCGTTGCGACCACCACTATGCATGTCGGGGTGCGAGTTGTCGACGAGCAGATGAACGATGTGCCGTGGGATGCCTCGACCATTGGAGAGGTAGTCACTCGTGGCAACACGGTGATGGCGGGCTATTTTCGCGATACCCAGGCTTCCGAAGAAGCGTTTGCTGGCGGGTGGTTCCATACGGGCGATCTGGCGGTAATGCATTCAGATGGATACATCGAGCTTAAAGACCGAAAGAAAGACGTAATCATTTCAGGCGGTGAAAACATTTCTTCGATTGAGGTAGAGAAAATCTTGATCGAGCATCCGGCTGTGCTTGAAACATGTGTTGTGGGGGTGCCAGATGAGCAGTGGGGTGAATCGCCCAAGGCGTTTGTTTCGCTACGTGAGGGAGTATCGGCGGACGCAACTGAGATCATCGCGTTCTGTCGAGACCGAATGGCGCATTTCAAGGTGCCACGTTCGGTAGAGTTCGGTGACCTACCGAAAACTGCAACGGGCAAGATTCAGAAATACATGCTTAGGGAACGCGAGTGGGCGGGGTATGAACGACGGATCGGGTAACCAATGCGGGATCTAGTTTTGGAGACACGTAGATGAACGAACGACGATTACGACTTAAGGGCAAAGTGGCAATAGTTACCGGGGCTGGATCCCGAGGAGAGGGAGTTGGTAATGGCAAGGCTACTGCCGTTCTTTTCGCACGAGAAGGTGCGAAGGTCGTACTTGTCGACAGGGAACTCGATGCCGTCAACGAAACGCTCGCGATGATCGAGGCTGAAGACGGAACAGCGTCGAGTTTTCAGGCGGATGTCACCAGTGATGGCGACTGCAAGGCACTGGTCGACTTCACCATCGATCAGTACGGTCGGCTGGACATCCTAGACAACAACGTAGGCAACAGCTATCGCAAAACTGTGGTCGACATTGAGCCGGAACAATGGGACGAGTACATGATGCTTAACCTCAAGAGCATGGTGCTAACGTCGAAGCATGCCATTCCTCGGATGATCGAATCCGGCGGTGGTTCAATCATAAATATCTCGTCGATCTCCGGTGTCCGGTCGGGTAAGGATCCCGTGTACACAGCCTCGAAAGCCGGTGTGATCGGGCTCACGATTTCGATGGCAGGCGATCATGGCCGGGAGGGAATTCGCGCCAACGCCATTGCACCCGGTCCGGTCTACACACCGATGGTCGCATGGCGCTTGTCGGATGAGCAGCGAGCCTACCGCAAGGACACGACTGCTCTCGGCACCGAGGGAACGCCGTGGGACGTTGGCTGGGCGGCAGTGTTTCTGGCGAGTGACGAATCGAAATGGGTGACCGGCTCGGTTCTGACCGTCGATGGCGGTTCGTCGATCGTGTCACGTCACGTCTATTCAGATGAAGCTATGGACGCCCGATGAGTGGCGTGCCGCATTTACTTTTCGAATCTGAAAGAAGCAAATGAGTTCAGCGAAAGACCAAACAAATCAAACCGAACGACGGATTCTCGGGATTGGATTGCTGGTTTACATGGGCACGGCTTAAGTGCACAGCGCGGTGCAGGCAATAATCGGTTAGTTAGGAGTAGCCCATCGCCTGAGAACCGATCCAGGTTCGCCGAGGGCGTCCTTATTGCAGTCCTATTGCAGTGTTCATCCCGAAACTGGCGTGAATCTTGGCGATCTCTGCGCCGTTTACCGATTCGAATCTCGAGACTACAAACCTGTTGGGGATAGCTGCAATCGGTATGTTTATTGACCGGTCTTAATACACGAGCGTAGCCCTGTTCCTGACATCCGTCGGCCGTCGGGAGAAGCTTCAATCCATATCCGGCAAGGTCGATCGAGCGATGGCGATAGTGATGTTTGTGTTTGCTGCAGGGCTGGTTGTCGACTTGATTTGACGGCGATGGGGCTGAGCTTCCGCTTACCAGCCGCCGCTATCCAACACCCGTCCTGCTACCACACTCAACTTCGCTACAAGTTCCGGGTCACGGTGCTCTGGTGACGTCGCCACGGCGTGTTCAAGCGCCGTGTGTGCACCCGACGCGAACGGTGATTCCAATGCGGCCAGCTTCGGCACCATCACCTTGATCAGCTCTTTCGCGTGAACCGTGTTCGTCTTCAGAATTTCGAGGATCGACGCTGTCGTTACGTCATCGTGATCATCGTGCCAGCAGTCGTAGTCGGTGACCATTGCTACCGTAGCGTAAGCAAGTTCGGCTTCACGGGCTAACTTCGCCTCGGGCATGTTGGTCATTCCGATAACGTCGCAGCCCCACGATCGGTACAACTTCGACTCAACTCGACTCGAAAACTGTGGACCTTCCATAACGAGATACGTTCCGCCAACAGTGTGAGTCAGCCCGAGTTCACCTATTGCCTTGGCAACGACACCCTGCGTGGTCGAACAGATTGGATCGGCCATGCTGACATGAGCGACAAAACCGGTACCAAAGAAAGTTTTCTCGCGTGCGAACGTCCGATCGATGTACTGATCAACCAGCACGAAATCACCGGGTTTGTGATCTTCTTTTAACGAACCTACCGCGGAGAAAGAAACAATACGATCGACACCTGCTCGCTTTAGGGCCTCGATATTCGCCCTGTAGTTGATTTCAGTCGGCGGAATCCGGTGGCCACGCCCGTGTCGAGGTAAGAACACGAGTCGATGTCCTTCGAAATCACCGATCAGCAACTCGTCGGAGGGCGCACCGAACGCCGACTCAATCTTGACCCATTGAGCATTTTCAAATCCGTCAATATTGTAGAGACTCGTACCACCAATGATTCCGATAGATCCCACGTGCACCTCCCCTTGATCAATCTGCAGTGATATCTGGTACCGAGGGTGGGAATCGAACCCGCCCGTCCGTTAGGACAGAGGATTTTAAATTATGTAACCACTTGTCGTAAGGGTTCGCAAGCCACCGTTCAGTGCTCAATCTAGCCTACTCGCATTCGAGTCGAATCGCCAGATGTAGTTAT
This sequence comes from uncultured Dehalococcoidales bacterium, assembly GCA_964435915.1. Classification (GTDB taxonomy): domain Bacteria; phylum Chloroflexota; class Dehalococcoidia; order Lucifugimonadales; family Lucifugimonadaceae; genus Lucifugimonas. Next base: position 14,719 of record CAYTAO010000031.1, on the reverse strand, counting down.
GTTTCGTCGGCTATGTAGTCAAACGAGGGATGCTCGGCGGCGCCGGTATGTGACAGCTAGAAGACTGGTGGCTATTGGCGTGTTGGTCGGTGATTACTGCGACGGATGTTGGTAGTTGGCGAGAGGTTGGTGGTTGACAGCTACCTTCCCGTTTACTAGGACGTAGTTGATGCCCATCGGGTGGACTTCAGGATCCTCAAACGTCGACTGATCGCTGATAGTCTCGTCATTGAACACGATGACATCCGTGAATGCCACCCTGACGTCCAACAAACAAAAATGGGACACATTTCGGGTCTGAACTAAGAGAACTAAGAGAGAGATCAGCGGGGTTCAGCTCCTTGGGTGATCTGTCTCCAGAACCTGTACCACTCGTTATGTAAGTCCGGCGGCCTGTTCCAAGCTGATTGTCTCCGGTGCTGGCGGCCGGTATACGAGATAATCATTGGAAATGTTATCGGGGTAGGGCATCATCACTTGTACCATAATGCCGATATCAGTCATATGCAGCGGAATTTTCGTTGTGTCGTTGATCGTCTAAGATGGTGATACTAACCAAGTTACAAGTTATAGGATGTAACGGAGTTGAGAAATATGATGAAATCGCGAAATAAGACATATTTATTGATGATGGCTTTGATTGCCAGTGTCCTTTTGGCTTCGTGTGGGATTGTGGGTGGTGGCACGACGACGGTCAAGATTGGCTTGCTGAGCCCCCAGACAGGTCCGATAGCTGTTTATTCTCCGGGATTTGAGGATGCAGCTAACGTTGCTGTATCAGATCTGAATGAGGCTAATGATGATTATGTCTTTGAGTTAATAGTTGTCGATTCGGGCTGCGATGGTACCCAGGCGGCAACGTCGGCTCAGTCCCTGATTGACTCAGGGGTGGTTGGAATCGTTGGGGCAGCATGCTCTGGTGCGACTTTGGGCGCCATAGCCGTGGCAGCGCCTGCCGGAGTACCGATGGTATCGTATGCTAGCACCTCGCCAGCAATTTCCACGGCTGATGATGATGGCTACCTCTTCAGAGTGGTTCCAAGTGACGCCCAACAGTCTGTTGCACTAGTGGATGTGGTCAAGTCAATGGGCGACAGCAATCCTGCTGTTTTGTTCATGACCAATGACTACGGTGCGGGTCTCGGTGAGAACTTTAAAGCAGCTATGGGCAGTCTTTGCGCCGAGATCGGATACGATCCGACCGAAGGTTCATACGATGCTTCAACCTTGGCGCAGGCTGTGGTGGACGGTGGATGTGACTCAGTTGTGCTGATGTCCTACGCAACCGATGGAGCAGCCATAATGGAAGAATTGTTGTCACAGGGATTCAGCGGTAGTCTCTATGGTGCAGACGGCCTGGCTGATGCTGCGTTGACACAATCCTTGACTGACGTTGCTGCAGTTGACGGTTTGGTTGCAACAAAGCCTCGACCAGGCGAGTCTTCGACTGCTAAGTCTTCCTTCGAAACGGCTTACGCAGCTGCGGGAGGCAATGCAGAGGGAATTTATACCAATGAAACTTTTGATGCGGTGAATTTAGTTGCTGCAGCCGCCATGGCCGACAGTAACGATGATCTGCGTGATGATCTCGTGAGTTTGGGATCAAGTTATGATGGCGCCAGCGGCGTTCACACATTCGACAGCAATGGCGATGTACCGGGGACGGGGTACGAAATTTGTAACTTCAGTGGTGCGAATTTTTCCTGTTCCAAGATATGGACCTCCAGTGGGGGTGTATCGGGTAAGTAATGGATGAATGTACTCGGTGATACGAGTTTCAAAAGAGGGGCCGCTGGCTAATAAACCAGCGGCCCCTCTTTTGATAACGAAATAATTACTGATCTTTGTTTATCTTCAACCTTGATTGAATTACAAGACTGAACCCATGAATGAACTTTGGCAAAACTGTCTGAACTTTGCGAACTCGCAGCGAAAACTGCTGTTGGCGGGGTTCATGCTGTTTGATGCCTATCTTGGCTTAGCGAATCGTGCGGGTCTAGTAGCTTGGACCGGCCTTTTCGATGGCGATTTGATATGGCTGCTTCAGTCAGTTGAGATGATGTTAGGTGGATTGCTACTAATCCACAATGTGTTTTCCTTCGTTAGGGGAAAATGGGGCGTATTTTCTTTCATCTTCTCTTTTGTCCTTCTGGCGATACTGGTTTTCACCACGCTGGAGTTGCTGCTTTCCAGCTTGGGTACGTCGGGCACAATCAACTTCAACTTAGCTGCAGTTGGATTAAGTGGCTTGTACTGGGCTGCCGCTTATCTTAGCGTTGCAGCCGGGTTAGCTTTGACGTACAAGGTTCAGCGGTTTGGTAATTTTGCCCAAGCTGAAATGATGCTGGTTGGATCATATGTCGCAATTACATTGATGTGGTCTGATCGCTTTTTCCCAATATCTGATGCGCCAAAAGATGACGTGCTTAACTGGAATTTGTTGATCTGGGCTGGGGTGGGGGCTTTTGTAATCACAGGGATAACGGGGTTAGTGATTGACAAGGTCGTATACAGGAGGTTTCGGAAAAAGTCCGCGTCCCCACAGGTAATGATGATTGCATCTCTTGGGATTGCAATGATACTTAGAGCGCTGCTCTATATGAGATTTTCAGCAGGCACATTCCGCTTCGTTCCCGATCGCGATTGGCGACTCGCAACTTCCAAGTTTTCTGTCTCAACAGAGCGCCTGCAAATTTATATCGGTGATCGCACCGGTTTGCCTTTGATGGAATGGGCTGAAAACGTCAACGCGTACGCATTTGCATATACAAAGTTGATTCTTGTAGTTGGTGTGTTGGGAGCGGTGTTGTTGTTGTTAGTTCTGTTACATCGAACTCTGATGGGTCGACGGATGCGAGCGGTCGCGGATAACCCAGAGCTTGCCGCGTCTACTGGTATTGATGTTGAACGCGTACATTCAACAAGTGCGTTCCTATCAGCTGGTATTTCTGGTTTGGGAGGGGCGCTACTTGCTGGTGTTTTGCCGATCAACCCTGAGTTGGGACTCTCTTTGCTTCTTCCCGCCTTTGCGGTCATCGTACTCGGTACGATCGGGTCAATACCGGGCGTGCTTATTGGGGCGCTAATAGTGGGGTTGGTGCGAGCCGTCTCCGAGCCATTCTTGATCGGCGTAGGGAATGCTATAGAAAGACCGACGATGAGTGGTTACGCGGAAGTTATGCCGTTCATATTCCTCGTTGGTGTTCTGCTTTTAATGCCTCGTGGCATTGGGAACGCTATGGCGCGACGGCATATTGATCGGATGCGACGTAGGAATTCATTGGGTAATACTGAACGTGGAAACGGAGTCTCTGGTAATTACAGGTCCGTTGGTAAATATCTGCCTGAATTAAGATTTATTGGGATTTGGTCAACTAACATTCGAGATGTATATGAGTCCATATTTGACCGAGTTGGAAAGTTCATATCTAACGTTGGATTGCGACTCAAGGAGACTCTAAAAATAATATCCCTGGTAAGCGAATTCCTTGGGTTTATACCCACCTTCATAATGTGGGCCCGAACTCGACGGCCATCTAATGTGATCGTGTTCCAACGAGAAACAGCCAGAGGGTCATGGATGGCTTTTTTCGTTATGTTTGCGATTTTGATAATTGTCGCTTCATTACTCCCTAGCGCTAGTGTTCTGACAAAGATTATGCAGATTGCGCGTATTGTCAGCTTATTAGGGATTTTTAGTCTTATGGCGTTTTCATTGAACTTGCACACAGGTATCACTGGAATGACCAATTTTGGCGTTATTTTCTTTGCTGGAATCGGTGCCATTATCGTAGGTCTTTTGTGTGCTCCTATTGAGACTAATGGGTACGGTTGGATGCCTTGGCAGGCAACAATTGTTGCTGTTTGCGTGTCTGCACTAGCCGGCTGGTTACTTGCGTACCCGACGGCGAGACTGCGCATGGATTACTTTGCGATCGTTACGATTTCGCTGGGTGAGATACTTAGGATCAGTCTTCAAGCGGAACCTTTACTCCGTGCAGGAACGGTTACTTCGGCTATAGGGATATCACAATATGCACGCCCGTTTGAAGGGTGGTGGGAGTCGGGGGCTTCCGAAACCGTAGGAGGTTGGTTTGGGCTTAGCGGAGTTGCTCCGTATGTGTTGCTGCTTGCTGTAATTTGTCTGGTGGCTGTACTTACTGTTTGGTGGCTTCTTGGAACCGTTATTGCATCACCATGGGGCCGTATTCTTCGGTCAATCAGGGAAGATGAAGAAGTCAGTCAACACCACGGGCATAACATTCTTACGCACAAGGCTTTGAGCCTGGCACTTGGTGCTGCAATTGCAGGTCTGGCAGGTGCTCTTTGGGCATGGTTGAACACAGGGATATTTCCTGAGTTCATGAATCCTGTACGTTCAACTTTTTTGGTATGGGCCGCATTCATAGTTGGAGGTCGTGGTAATAACCGCGGCATGGTTATTGGTGCTTTTCTGATAGTTATTGTCGAGTTTTTCTTCAATGTAATGGTTGTAGCCAGAGGCAGTGCAAGCTTGCCATTCCACGGCCTTGTATCGCTTCTGGACAGTGTTTTTGAGTGGTTGGTGGTCGATTTTGGAGGATATTTCTGGTCGAGCCTATCCATCACAGAGGTTTTCTCAAAAGGTGAGGTGATAGTGAATTTGGCTTATCTGAAATTAGCTTTGATCGGTGTGGTCATTGTCGTTGCGCTTCAAGTTGCGCCTAAGGGCTTGTTGCCTGAGATTCCGAGCAGACCGATACCATCGGACGATTTGCGCAAACGCGACAAGGGAGTGGATCAATGAGCACCATTCCTTTAACTGTGGACGGTCTTACTAAGGACTTTGGGGGTCTCAGAGCGATTGACAATGTTTCTTTTCACGTAGGAGAAGGAGAATTAGTAGGACTTATCGGACCAAATGGTTGCGGTAAATCGACGATTTTTAATTGTATTTCTGGGTTACTTAAATTGACCTCAGGCCAAGTTGAATTATTTGGGAAAAATGCAACTAATATGCGGCCGGACCAGATCCAGCGCATGGGTTTAACCAGAACGTTTCAACATACCCGTTTGTGGAGAGAAATGACGGTTATTGAAAATCTACTCGTACCTCCACGTGAACAATTTGCTCCAAATCGTTTGATGTCTTTGCTTCGTCCACATTCTCGGATTGCTGAACAAGAACGTATTCTCGATGCATATGCCGTTTTGGATACCCTTCAGGTCTCACACATGGCCAATCATCTGGCGAGCGAGTTGTCCGGGGGACAGAGCAAATTGATAGATATCGGACGTGCATTGATGGGAGCGCCGCGTTGTTTACTACTTGATGAACCAGTAGCAGGTGTTGCTGCTCCGTTAGCTGAAAAAATTTTTCAAAACCTACGTGATTTAGTATCTGAACAGGGCATTAGCGTTCTGGTCGTGGAACACAACATGGATTTTATTCTTCGTGCTGGCGTTGACAGGATTGTTGTGATGGATCGCGGTAAATTCCTGTTGGAAGGCACGCCAAATGAAGTCAGGCAGAGCCGTGATGTTGTAGAAGCATATTTAGGGGATCCAGAGGTTGAATCCGAATGAATCGAGTTCTTGAGGTAAATGGTCTGAAAGGCGGCTACGGTTCGGTACAGATTTTGAATGGGATTGATCTCTACGTCGACGAGGGAGAACTCGTCACGATCATTGGCCCAAATGGTTGTGGCAAATCTACGTTTATTAAGGTTCTGTTTGGTATCGCTGATCGGTATGAAGGGGTGCTTTTACATCGAGGTGTGGATGTATCGTCTTGGCGTACTGACAGATTAGTACAGCGTGGAATTGCTTACGTTCCTCAGGTGGATAACGTGTTCCCTTCGCTTACAGTTCATGAGAATTTGCAGATGGGTGGCTTGCGTCTGCGCTCAGCTTTACTTGCACAGCGAATTGATCGGGCATTTGAAATGTTCAATGAACTAAAGTTTCGCATGAATGATCTAGCAGGATCGCTTTCAGGTGGAGAAAGGCAGATGTTGGCGATTTCACGAGCCCTGATATCGAATCCCACTTTTCTATTGTTGGATGAGCCCACTGCTGCACTTTCACCCAAATATCAACAAGACATCATCGAGCGCATTAATGAGCTAAGACAACAGGGAATTACAGTGTTGATTATTGATCAAAATGCGAAATTATCACTGGCTCGATCGGACCGCGGTTATATATTTGTGGGTGGTAAAGTGGCTCACGTCGCTCCTGCATCGGATCTTTTGCACGCACCTAATATTGGTGCTTATTTTCTTGGCACGGGTTAGCTGTGGAATTTGGTCTTTTCACAGTTTAGATTTCTAACTATCCTTAATCGCAGATTACTCATATCAAAGGTCACTTAATCGAGTAGGTATTCGATGGAGTAGTTGTGTTACAACATTTCGGCAAAAATTATTGCCGCAAATATGAACATAAGTAATGCCATCGCTGCGCTGAATTTGTTAGAGGCTTTGCCAAGCTTTGCGGCTCGATCACCGGCGGTGACGAATATAGCTACACCCATGTACCAAGTGGCATCTATGCATACTCCCATTAGTGCCATTGCTAGCAAAATATGCATACTAAGATCCGCGTTAATGAACGGTGCATATATGGCTAACATCCAAGTGAATATTTTCGGGTTTAGGAGTGCTATTAAAAAGCCCTGTCCAAAACTGGAGTGGGCAGAAAATTGATTTTTGTCGGTACAGGTATCGGTTCGATTTATAGAACCCGAGAGTGATTGTTTAGCGAATACGTACCCCAGCCCTATAAGTGCAATTGCTCCTGCCAATCGTAAAAAATCTACTGTTGCCGTATGAATCGAGATGGCTGCGATCACTCCTGAAGCTGCCAAGAATGAGTAGATTCCAAACCCGAAACCATGACCAAGTCCTGTCAACACCCCGTTTCGACGCCCGTTTACAACACTATTGCGGAGCACGGTAGCCAACGATGGACCTGGGCTCATGGCTCCCAAAATAAAGGCACCCGCCAGAGCCAGCCAAGCTTCTATAGGCATTTAATGTCTTTCAAAAATTGAGCAAAGTTATACCGGTGCCTTCTTTCGACCGGGATGATACTGGCGATTACGTTACAGGTAGGTTTGTAATTGGTCACCATTGATCATTCACATCATGAACAACGTGGATGGCGAATTCCTATTTGGTCAACCATTTTTCAAGCTCTTTACAGTTGGTGGAAGGTTCTAGCGGTTTTCCATCGTCGCCTTCGCACATGCATTGCCAGATGCTAACAATAGAACGACGGAAACAGTCGCGTTAGCTCTCTGCATATAGGAAGCCGTTTACGCTGGTTGTAGTCAAATACGTAGTCAACTCGAGCATCTGACCGTAAAGGCGTAATCCACCTTTCGTTGTTCAAATACCCGAGTTGAACGTATTTACTGTTGGTACCGAGGGTGGGACTCGAACCCACACGTCTGTTAAGACAGAGGATTTTAAATCCGCCGCGTCTACCGTTCCGCCACCCCGGCACAGATGTATTCGCCTGTTTCAAGACGAACCGCCATTGTATCGGCAAATACCACAGCGCCTACGTAGGCTATGGCGATTTTAGGGACTCGGTCAGCGCAAGAATCTGCGCATCTGTGAAGAACGAGAATTTCGGCATGATCGATGAGAAGCTGGGTACTACGAACGCACCCGGAGCGAGCAACGCCTGCCTGATATATTCATCGGCCTGAAAAGTCAGGCGCCCGAGTCGCTGTCCTACTGTAGACGTTTCGGTGACCCGGACCGATGACAGTGTCAGAATCTCTAATATGGTAACCGGAGCTTTTGAGTTCGTAGATGCCGGCACTTTCACTTGCAAGCTCTTGGCTGCTGGTCGGAGCGATGGTCGCGCTAAAGTCCAAGAATTGAACGTAGATCGCTCAATACTGATTCGAGAGTCGATTCGTCTGGCGTTTCGGCGTACATCCGTAACAGCGGTTCAGTACCCGACATTCGCACCACCGCCCATGATCCACCAGCGAGGTTGAATCGAACGCCATCTCGGCGATCAACAGACTCAAGAGCAAGCCCGCCAAGCGTTGACGGCGAAGCTGACGTGATCATTTTGGCTAAATTGGCACGCTCTGGTTCTTTGTACGAAACATCATCACGTCGGAAGTTATGCGGCCCTACAAGAGTGTGTAGATCGGTCAAAAGTTCGGATGGTTTTTTTCCGCTCATCACCATCGCCTCTATGAACAAGAGCCCTGAAAGAGAGCCATCGCGCTCCGGCACATGCCCTTTGAAAGCGTAGCCCCCACTTTCTTCACCACCCATCGAACAGCCGTTGTCGATCATAGTCGGTCCAACGAACTTGAATCCTATGGGCGTTCGGAACACCGGTGCTCCATAGTGAGCCGAAAGTTTGTCGACCATAGTTGACATTGTGATTGTGCAGGCAACACCACCCCGTTCGTTACGCCTTCCCATCAAGTGGTCAGTGAGGAGAGAGAAAACCTCGAGCGTCGAAAAATATCTGCCATTCTCATCCACGATACCCACTCGGTCGGCATCGCCATCGAGTGCTATCCCAACATCAGCCCCCATCTCACGAACGGCTGCCGCAAGTGGTTTCAAGTTCTGCTCGATCGGCTCTGGCTGGTTCATACCCGGAAAATTCGGATTACAGTCAGATCGAATTTCCGTCACTTCGATAGCCCCACCCACCAGCATTTTTTGGATAACTCCCGCGCCCGCGCCGTGCAAAGCGTCGACTACGATCTTTAAAGATTGAGACTTGATCGGGGCGACATCGATTACTCGATGGAGTTGTTCGATGTAAGGACCCATCACATTGAACACTGTGTTCGACGCCTGTCCGGCAGCGCTCACTGATCCATAGGATTTGCCATCGAGAACGTCGGCAAGGTGCTCTTCAATCTGAGCAATCTCGTCCGGATCGGCGGATCCGCCAGCCGCCGACTTCACTTTGAAGCCGTTCCACTCGGGCGGGTTATGGCTCGCGGTGATCATCACACCGTTGGCTGCCGAGTGATCGACGACAGCAAAGCTGCACGCAGGTGTGGGGGCAGCGACATCGAACGTGTGTGTCGATATTCCGTATCCGTTCACGACGCCGGCCACGGTCTGAGCGAATAGCGGTGATCCAAAACGAGTATCGAAGCCGATTACCAATCCCTGGTCGGCTCGACCAGTTGCAACTAGATTTCGAGCTACTGCCTCAGCGCATGCCCGCACGTTAGAAAACGTGAACTCGTCAGCGATAATCGCTCGCCAACCGTCAGTGCCGAACTGGATGTTTGGACGTTGCAACTCGTTGCCTTTTCTTTAACTAAATGGGGCAGGGTGTGAAACTACGTTCACATGAGCCTGCCCCACAGTAATCCGAGTTTCTGTACGTAGTCTAGCTTTTTAGAGCTGCGACCCGGTCGAGTTTCTCCCATGGTAGATCCAGATCATCACGACCAAAGTGACCGTATGCTGCAGTTTGTTGGTAGATCGGGCGCCTAAGGTCGAAGTGATCTATGACTGCCTTCGGACGAAGATTGAAATTCGCTTTCACCATCTCAACGAGTTCGTTTTCTGGCTTGGTGCCTGTTCCTTTGGTATCGACCTGAATCGAAATCGGAGTCGAAACACCGATGGCGTACGAAAGCTGTACTTCCGCTCGATCTGCAAGGCCTGCAGCCACGAGGTTCTTTGCGACCCAGCGTGCGGCATATGCAGCTGAACGATCGACCTTCGTGGGATCCTTGCCTGAGAAAGCGCCTCCGCCATGCCGAGCGCTACCACCGTACGTATCGACGATGATCTTTCGACCTGTCAGGCCGGCGTCACCAACCGGTCCACCGATTACGAACCGACCCGATGGGTTGATGTAGTACTTGGTGTCGGAATCGAGTAGATCAGCAGGCACAACTTCACCGATGACATGTTCCTGAATATCAGCGGCAATCCGTTCATTGGTCGCATCAGGGTCGTGCTGCGCTGAGATGACGATTGTGTCGATGCGAACGGGCTTGTGATCCTCGGTATACTCGACAGTTACCTGGCTCTTGGTGTCGGGGCGCAGGTAAGAGATTGTTTTGTTCCGGCGAACATCTGTCAGTCGCTTGGTCAACTGGTGAGCAAGTGCGATCGGAAGCGGCATCAGCTCAGGAGTTTCGTTCGACGCATAGCCAATCATCATTCCCTGGTCACCGGCTCCAACTTCATCGGCAGTAGTTTTTCCTCGAACCTCAAGTGCCTCTGTAACACCCGCAGAGATATCGGTCGACTGTTCGTCGAGTGCGATCAGCACCGAGCAGCTATCACAGTCGAATCCGTACGAAGGATCGTCATATCCAATCTTACGAATTGTGTCTCGCACGATCCCACGAATATCTACATCAGCCATAGTTGTGATTTCGCCGAACACCAGCACAAGACCGGTGGTGACGGATGTTTCGCAAGCCACTCGGCTCATAGGATCCTGGGCGAGACATGCGTCGAGGACACCGTCAGAGATCTGGTCGGCCATCTTGTCGGGATGGCCTTCGGAAACAGATTCCGAGGTAAGTAGATAGTTTGTATTGACCATTTTTTGTTTCGAGTAGTCCGTGTCTAAGATAGGGCTCGATGAACCTTGTTGAGCTCATCGGAGCCATTTTATCCAGTTTATTGGAACTTTAGGTTCCCACTTCCCAGCTGTGCAGGTACTTGTCCTGCTCGGCAGTGAGGACGTCGTACGACATTCCCATCGCACCGAGCTTGATGCTTGCGATGTCGGTGTCGACTTCGGTAGGCAGAGTGTAAACATCGGGAGTGAGCTTTTTATGGTTAGCGACGATGTATTCACCGGCGAGTGCCTGGTTCGCAAAGCTCATGTCCATAACGGAAGCCGGGTGTCCTTCGGCTGCACCGAGGTTGATCAAACGACCCTGTGCAAGAAGGAATATCTTTCGACCGTCTTCGAGCGTGTACTCCTCAACGAACTCTCGCACGCTGCGCTTGGCTTCTGACATTCCTTCGAGTGCTTCAATGTTGATTTCGATGTTGAAGTGGCCCGAGTTGGCAACGACTGCACCATCTTTCATGTTCTCGAAGTGCTTGCCATCGATTGCCTTCATGCCACCGGTTACGGTGAGGAAGATGTCGCCGATCTTGCAGGCTTCGTTCATTGATATAACCTGGTGACCGTCCATGACTGCTTCAAGAGCTTTCACAGGGTCGACTTCGCATACTATCGTGTGTGCGCCCATGCCCTTGGCCCGCATTGCAAAGCCCTTGCCACACCAGCCGTAACCGACAGTTACAACACTCTTGCCAGTAATGAGCATGTTGGTTGCACGGATAATTCCATCGAGCGAGCTCTGACCGGTTCCGTAGCGATTGTCGAACATGTGTTTGGTCTGTGAATCGTTTACAGCAACGATCGGGTACGCAAGTTTGCCTGCGGCATGGAGCGCCTTCAATCGAATAACACCGGTAGTGGTTTCTTCCATACCACCGATAACACCGCTGAGGAGGTGAGGCTTTTCTCGGTGTAGCATCGCTACCACATCGGCACCATCATCCATGGTGATCTGCGGGCCGGTGTCGACTGTCGCCGACATGTGGTCGAAGTAGGTCTTCTCGTCTTCATCCTTGATAGCGAAGATCGGAATTCCGGACTCGACAAGGTGGGCAGCAATGTCATCCTGGGTTGAAAGCGGGTTCGAGGCGCAAAGAGTGAGATCAGCACCTGCGGCTGCCAGCGTGTGAGCGAGGTTCGCAGTTTCTGCAGTGATGTGCAGGCAACCTGCGAGCTTTATTCCTTTGAGGGGCTGCTCTTTGGCGAACCGTTCTTTGATTGTTCGCAGAACTGGCATTTCTCGTTCTGCCCACTCGGCGCGTAGTCGGCCCTTTTCTGCAAGCCCGATGTCTTTAATGTCGTAATCCATGATTTCTCCGGACTTTTGCAACGGCCAGTTCGACCAGTTCGAAACGTGGCGTCGCTGCGTAAATTTTTAAGTTTTGTTTTTGATCCAGGCGATGGGCGCTTTCGTCACCGTCAGCTCAGGGGGTTATAAGGAGATAATTTTTCGTCCTTTAGCGAAACGTCAGTCTGTTGCATTCACGTTAAAGGATTGAAACGAGTTAGTTCGACAAACGCTTTGAAACGCTCGGCGATGTCGGGTTTAGTCAGATTCTTTATTCGGTCGAGACCGAAATCTTCG
>CAYTAO010000031.1:0-2546 GCA_964435915.1 uncultured Dehalococcoidales bacterium | reverse complement strand
AACGAAGCCATTGTGCTGCCGACGATGGTAGCAGTACGTAGTGATTCTTGATCGACTTTATCCACTGATGCGAGGTAACCCATAAGACCACCGGCAAACGAATCGCCTGCACCGGTCGGGTCGACGACCCGTTCGAGCGGGTATGCAGGAGCGGCAAACGAGAAATCCCTGCCAAATAGAGTAGCCCCGTACTCACCGCGTTTGATCACGGTAGCGTTGGGTCCCAGTTTGATAATGGCATTGGCAGCATCGGACAGGTGATCTTCACCGGTGAGCTGCTTAGCCTCTTCTTCGTTAATGAGAAGCGTATCGACCCTGCTAATGAGTTCGGTAAGCACCGGCCTTGCGATGTCGATCCACAGATTCATCGTATCGTTGGCAACCATTTTTGGACGCTTCACCATCGCATCCAGAACCTTCAGCTGGAGGTTAGGGTCGATATTTGCGAGAAACAGATACGGTGCGTTGGCGTGCTCATCGCTTAACTCTGGTTCGAAATCGCCGAACACGTTTAGCTGAGTATCGAGAGTCACAGCGGTATTGATGTCTTCCATGTATTCGCCCATCCAGCGGAAGGTCTTGCCATCCGCCTTTATTAGGCCAGAAGTATCGATGTCATGACTTCCGAGCATCTCGATATCTGCGGTGTCGAAATCATCGCCCACGATCCCGATCAACCCGACTTCAGTGAAGTAGCTAGCTGATACGGAGAAATAAGTTGCAGCGCCACCGAGCTGCGACTCACGCTTGCCTGCGGGGGTTTCGACCGCGTCATACGCTATGGAACCAACAACCAGAATTTTCAAATGAGATTCTCCGGTCCCTTGCGCATACGAGATTTTAGGGGACCCAGTGCTGACTTATGCAGAGCTACTTTTCGTCGCCAGTCGAGTAGGGGAGGCCTTTTTGGATCCACGTGCCCGTGCCATCTTCGACGTTGTAGAGGCGGTCGGTATCGGTGCCCATAGCCGCGGCGTACTCGGCAGCAAGTCCCGAGCGTGCACCAACCTCGCAAATAAACAGCAACTTGTCTTCTGTCGGGATATCGTCGAATCTCGGAATCACGTCATCTACTGGGATCCACAATGCACCTTTGACGTGACCGCTAGCGTATTCATCATCACCTCGTACATCGATGACCACTGCACCGCCAGCGTTGATCATCTCGTCAGCCTCTTCAGCTGAGATTCTGGTGTAGGGCTCGCCAGGAACGTTTCTTGCCATTGGTGCGTGATCCTTAGAATCAGTTTTTAAAACTGTGTAATGTCGTAACCCGGTCAGCAACGCTCTGACGTGCCTAGGTGTGGACGCTCGCGTGCGCGCTTCCCCCGTTTGCGTGTTTGGTACCGAGTAAAAATGCCTATGTTGGAATCGGTTGGCTGTTCAAAACGTGCTCTATCAAGCCACGTTGGGAAGTGCAACCTTTCTAGTGTACTCAAAAAGAGTTGAATCTTCTGGTCAGATTTACTCTTGATTTCTGTTGACACTTTGAATAAGCGAGTCATAACATTAGTTCTCTGCCTTGGGAGAACAGCCTTCATTTGTCGTGCTGTTTTTTTGGCAGCACATTAACAACTGAACAGTGGATAGAAAGAACGTCAACTTTACGGAGAGTTTGATCCTGGCTCAGGACGAACGTTGGCGGCGCGCATAATGCATGCAAGTCGAACGAAGTCCCACCCTTCGGGGTGATGACTTAGTGGCAGACGGCTGAGTAACACGTGAGTGATCTGCCTTTGGGTGAGGGACAACAGAGGGAAACTTCTGCTAATACCTCATACGATCCAAGATCTAGGGTCTTGGATGAAAGGTGCCGGGTAACTGGTTGCCGCCCTTAGATGAGCTCGCGGCCTATCAGGTTGTTGGTGGGGTAATGGCCTACCAAGCCTAAGACGGGTAGCTGGTGTGAGAGCACGACCAGCCAGAGGGGGACTGAGACACGGCCCCCACTCCTACGGGAGGCAGCAGCAGGGAATCTTGCACAATGGGCGAAAGCCTGATGCAGCGACGCCGCGTGAGGGATGAAGGCTTTAGAGTTGTAAACCTCTTTTCTTAGGGAAGAGCAAGGACGGTACCTAAGGAATAAGTCACGGCTAACTACGTGCCAGCAGCCGCGGTAATACGTAGGTCACAAACGTTGTCCGGAATTATTGGGCGTAAAGGGTCCGTAGGCGGTTCTGTAAGTCTCCTGTGAAATCTTCAGGCTCAACTTGAAGAGGTCGGGGGATACTGCTGAACTTGAGACTGACAGAGGCAAGTGGAATTCCCGGTGTAGTGGTGAAATGCGTAGATATCGGGAGGAACACCAGTGGCGAAAGCGGCTTGCTGGGTCAGTTCTGACGCTGAGGGACGAAAGCGTGGGTAGCAAACCGGATTAGATACCCGGGTAGTCCACGCCGTAAACGATGAATGCTAGGTTTTCGGGGTATCGACCCCCTGGGAGCCGTAGTTAACGCGATAAGCATTCCGCCTGGGGACTACGGTCGCAAGACTAAAACTCAAAGGAATTGACGGGGGCCCGCACAAGCAGCGGAGCGTGTGGTTTA
>CAYTAO010000030.1:23781-25956 GCA_964435915.1 uncultured Dehalococcoidales bacterium | reverse complement strand
GGGTGGCTTCCATCGAGGAATCAGGATGACCTTTTCTACTTCACCGGTGTACTGATACTGGGATTCAGCCGGACGTGCGAAGAGGTTCGGGACACCCGGTTCAATCTCCCAAGTGCTTTCAGCTCCGAGCTTCACGGTCACTGCCTGTTGAAGTTCGGAAATGTTGTCGATGTTTCGTCCATCAACTTTGACGATCTTATCGCCCGGATTTATGCCAGCCAGATCGGCGGGTGAACCCGGGAAGATAGTGCCGATAGTGACATCACCAACAGGTTTCTCAGTCGGAATCAGCAGCACCAACGGCAGGAGTATGAACGGAATAACTGCGTTCACGAACGCACCTGCGCCCATAACTACAATTCGCTGCCACCGAGGTTTGCTGCCCAGCGAATTGATGGCGGTGTTGCTCTCTTCACCTACCATACGAACGAATCCACCCAGCGGCAGCCAGTTGAACGACCAGAGCATGTCGGCAACGATCAGTTGATCGCCATCTAACGACTTGATCTTGCCGGTGACGATCATTCCTCCCTCGGAGGCCTCGGCATCGTCACCTTTCACACGATTTCGGACATTGACCGCAACCGATCTGCCCTTTTCATCGAGCACTATCCGTATTGTTGCGGTCTTTCCAATCAGTGAACTCCTGTCGAAGGCCTTGGAGATCCCTTGATCGTCAGTCACGATGAATGGAGATTGTCTTCCTAGACGCGTCGAATCAGTCCCGACAGACACGCTTTCGCCTTGAACCTTTGAAGTTACAGCAACCTTAGCAGTGTCTCCTACTTCCGCCGGTGTATCAGCTGCAGCAAGCTCAGATTCCAGCTCGCGCATTGGAATCTCGAATACAGTTTCTGCGTCGATCAGCACTGGCGTCTTGCCGCTCCATATGCCTCCGGCGCGCGGTGGGAATCCAAATCCGAATTCGAGCGTCTTAACGCCGAATCGACGGGCGGTCCAGAGGTGACCTAGTTCGTGAAGGATTACGAGGGGTCCGAGCACGAGTAAAAACGTAACGACACCGAAAAATATTGTTTCTGGCATAAAAATTAATGCTAGCTCAGAATTGTGGAGTGGTTGTAGCGGGCAAGTGTGATTTCAGTCGCCCATTTCGACGCTTCAATAGTGTCGGCAATAGAAGGAGTTGCAATAGACTCGTGTGCTGCAAGAGTTTCTGACACGATATCGGGTATCTGTGTGAACTTAATCTTGCTATTCAGGAACAACTCAACTGCGGCCTCATCGGCACCCGCCAGTGCTGCCGGATAGGTACCACCCTTCTTACCGTGTTCCAGGGCCAGTTCGAAACATGGATACAACGATTGGTCCATCTCCTCGAACGTTAACGAACCCATCGTCACAGCATCAAGTTTCGGCAGGTCGCGGTTCGCCTGTCGCTCGGGATAGAACAAAGCGTGCTGAATTGGCTGCCCCATGCTGGTCGGCCCCAGTTGAGCCTTCAGCGCACCATCGGCAAATTCAACCACAGAATGCACAATGCTCTGCCGATGAATTGTTACTTCGATCTGTTCGAAGGGAATATCGAAAAGCCACCTCGACTCAATAACCTCGAACGCCTTGTTCATAAGCGTTGCGGAATCGATGGTTATCTTGGCGCCCATCGTCCACGTCGGGTGCTTCAAGGCCTCTTCAGGCGTTACAGCGCCCAGTGACGCCCACGTACGATCCCTGAACGCGCCACCAGAAGCTGTGATGATCAGCCGTGACGGCTCACTTACCTCCCCTTCGAGGCACTGCCAGATCGCCGAGGGTTCACTGTCGATAGGAAGAATGGTCGCCCCGCCCGCCTCAGCCGTTTCTATCAACAGGTTGCCCGACATCACGATCACTTCTTTGTTCGCAAGGCCGAGTGTTTTACCAGCCTGTAGCGCTGCGATTGAAGTCGGTAAGCCAATGCACCCAACTGTTGCGGCTACAACGATATCTACTTCGGAGAGAGCTACGATTTCTTCTGCAGGAGCCAGCTTCGCCCCACCGTATCCAGACTCGATATCACCAAGGGTGCTGAAATATGTTGGCTTGAATTCGTCGAGCTGTTCTTTGAACAGCGGCGTGTTGTATCCATTGCAAAGACCAACGACTTCGAAGCGATCCGGAAATGCTCGGACAATGTCGAGTGTCTGGGTTCCAGCCGAACAGGTCGACCCCAGAATT
>CAYTAO010000030.1:18987-23771 GCA_964435915.1 uncultured Dehalococcoidales bacterium | reverse complement strand
ATAAGGCGCTCCATACTGCTGCCCAGTATACGACCGCCAGATTGGGAATCACGCTATCCAAACGGTCTAGAATTCCGCCATGTCCGGGAATTATCGCTCCGCTATCTTTCACTTCCGCACGTCGTTTTATCCACGATTCATACAAATCTCCCATAACAGCAACTACGCCAAGTGCAGCACCAAGAATTCCAGCAGTGACAGTTGTGAATTGGATACCGAATACTGCATCGATTGCGATCGAAGCGATGATCCCGCCGACTACCGCACCAACTACACCCTCCCACGATTTTTTCGGGCTGATCTTGGGAGCAAGCTTCGTGCGACCAATCGAAACACCTACGAATAATGCGACCGAGTCGATGGCGAATGTCGTGAGAATAGCGAGTAGGATCAACTCACGCCCTTTGGTCAGTTCAACCAGCACTGGAGCGTGGGCCAGGGTAAGACCCACGTACGCTGCAAAAACCCAGTAAACCCAATCGCTCGCTTTTCGATTCGATGATGAGCGACCAAGTGAAATCGTTCCCCTCAAAAGTAGCGCTAGGGTGAAGATTATTGCCAGCGTGATCGGCAAATAATCCCCGCTGAGCCGACCCTCGGACACCATAAAGGCACCGATAGCCGCCAGTATCACCGGTCCTGAGACGAGCGACACGATACGAGTGCTGCCGATCCTCGCATTTTCCGGCCGCATCATCCGGTCGAGTTCAAATCCTCCAACAATGGCTGCAAGCGTCGCGAGAACAGCGATCCCCGGCAGTCCAAGCCAGATTGTGAGTAGGATGACGGGTATTCCAATACCAGCACTAATTATTCGAATTCGCAATGGGGCTTCCTATTGAGACTCTGCTAGGCTCGCGTCTCGCACGACAGTACGGTTGACGACGATAACGGGTCAATGGACGGCGGCAAACTATATTCGCTTACCGAATCGACGTTGACGTTCACCGAACGACTCAAATGCCTGATCGATGTGCTCACCGGAGAAATCCGGCCACGAGATTTCGGAAGAATAAAATTCAGAGTAGGCAGTCTGCCACAACAGGAAATTACTGATCCGGAAGTCACCACCGGTGCGAATCAACAGGTCGACATCGGGCATGTCAGCGGTGTAAAGGTATCTGGCGAACTTTCTCTCGTCTATTTCCTCAACCGGAACACCATCTTCGATCATCTGCTTTGCAGCGTTTACAATCTCGGCTCGACCGCCGTAGTCGAACGCAATTCCTAGAGTGAGTCCTGTGTTATCGGCGGTCTTCTCTACCGCTTGTTCAAGTTCATCCCTAAGTTCTGACGAAAGACGGTCGACGCGCCCGAGATGCTTGATTCGAACACCGCTTTCGTTCAGCTGCTCCGCTTCATGGGCTATGACCGCAATCGCCAACTCTAGAATTCCGTCGACTTCGGATTTGGGGCGGTCCCAGTTCTCGGTCGAGAAGGCGTAGAGCGTCAGGTACGCAACACCTCGTTCCGCAAAATCAGCTACTACGCGGCGTAGATTCTCGAATCCTGCGTGGTGACCCTCAGAAACATCGAGCCCGCGCGACTCTGCCCAACGCCCATTTCCGTCCATGATGATCGCCACATGTTGAGGAACCGGTCGTTGAATATTCTCTCTACGGTTGGTTGCTTCGGGATTTGCGGTCATTTGCGCCCTGTAAGGGTTGTCCAATAAACACAGGGAGAGATCGATGCAGAACTAAACCTGCATCACCTCTTCTTCCTTAGCTGCTGTCAGGATATCGATCTCTGCTACAGCATCGTCTGTAAGTTTCTGTAGTTCCTTCTGAGCACGCTGGCAATCATCTTGAGAAGCCTCGCCCTCTTTTTCGATCATGCGAATCGTATCCTGTGCGTCTCGTCGAGAGCCTCGGATCGAAATTTTGCTCTCCTCGCCGCGGGCTTTCACCGAACGAACCAGGTCTCGACGACGTTCCTCGGTGAGGGCAGGAATATTAAGCCGAATAATTACTCCATCGATATTGGGTGAAATGCTTAGATCAGAGTTCTGAATTGCCTTCGCAATCGGATCGATAGCGTTTTTATCCCATGGCTGAATGACCAGCAACCGAGCGTCGCCAACATTGATCTGGGCCAGCTGGTTCAGAGGCATTTCGCTGCCGAAATAGTCGATCTTTAAGTTGTCGACCAGTCCTGTCGCAGCACGTCCGGTCCTAACTCCGGACATGTCCCGTTTCAGTGCATCGACTGTATCCGACATACGCCTTTTTGTGTCGTTGAGAGTTTCTTGCAGCATGATGTATCCCCGCGAGCCTATCCGAGCACCAGATTAATTATCCAGTCCATTGTCACAAAAAATATAACCGACAGCCTTTGAGTACCACCCGCGATGCCGCTTCTTATGAGGAGGTTACCGAACTCACTTCTTCGGTAATTAACGTTCCGACATGTTCGCCAGAGAGGATCGCAGCCAAGTTTCCAGGTTTGAAAACATCGTATACGATGATCGGAAGCGAGTTGTCCATACAGAGTGATAGTGCCGTGCTGTCAAGGGCCTGTAATCGCTGTGAAAGCGCCTCATGATGCGTTAAACGTTCGTATTTCTTGGCCGACTTGTTCTTCTGGGGATCAGAATCGTAAAGCCCGTCGACCCCGTTCTTCGCCATTATCAGGGCAGTCGCTCCAATTTCCAGAGCCCGCAACGCTGCCGGCGTATCGGTGGTCATGTATGGAACGCCAGCTCCACCAGCTAATATTACGACTCGCCCTTTTTCCAGATGCCGTATCGCTCTACGGCGAATATATGGCTCAGCAACTGACGGCATAGAGATGGCGGACTGTGTACGCACAGTCAACGATGCGCTTTCAAGTGCGTCTTGAAGGGCCAGCGCGTTCATTATCGTGGCGAGCATTCCTGCGAAATCGGCGGTAGAACGATCCATCCCCCGCTTCTCATGATCCGCTCCGCGCCAGATATTACCACCACCGACAACGACGCCAACTTCGACGCCCATATCAACGATGCTTTTGATTTCCTGTGAGAGGTACGCAAGGGTATCGGCATCGATACCGAACTCTTTGTCACCCTTAAATGAGTCACCAGACATTTTCAGCACCACTCGTGAATATGCCGGTTTCGTCATTTGCAATCCCCCCTTGACACACCTTATAAAAAGCCCGGCCAATTGGCCGGGCTTTCATTTGAAACAATTATCCACCGAGTTCAAATCGAGAGAATCGCCTTATACGAATATTCTCACCGAGCTTGCCGATCGATTCCTTCACGAGGTCCCCGATCTTCATGCTCGAGTCACGAATATACTCCTGCTCTATCAGGAGTTGCTCGTCTTTTACGTCATCAACGCCATCGGGAACTGAGTCTCGATCCACGTGGAGCGGACTCATCGCGGCTACCTGCATAGCAAGGTTCCGTCCCAGTGCCTCGAAATCTTCAGTTCGGGCAACAAAGTCGGTCTCACAGTTCAGTTCGACCAGCGAACCTACTCGGCCACCGGTATGGATATAGGAAACCACCAGACCTTCGGAGGTTGAGCGACCTGCCTTTTTTGCAGCTGATGCCAATCCCTTTTCGTTCAGGAGCAGCTCAGCTCTGGCGAGATCACCATCGGCTTCTTCAAGAGCTCGCTTGGAATCCATGATCCCGGCGCCGGTTTTGTCTCGCAGTTCTTTGACTTGTGCAGCAGTAACTGGCACTTCTTCATCCTCTTTCGGCGACCGTCACGATCAACGCGTATGGAAGCCAACAATAACGTATTTAACTTCATATACTGGCACTGTTGCCAGTCCAGACGACTATTTGGAGTCGTCTGAATCGGTGGTTTCTGCTTTTGCCTCAGTCGGCTTTTCTACAGGCGCATCGGCCTTTTTAGCTTCTGCCTTAGGTTTGGCTACGGTCTTCTTGGGAGCGGACCTGGCTTTCGCAACTGGCTTCGCATCAGCCTTTGCCTTAGCCTTTGCTTCCGGTTTGGCGTCTGAAGATTTGGCTTCTGGAGCGGCCTCTGCTTTAGGTTCAGCAGGCTTTGCGGCCTCTGCTTTAGGTTCAGCAGGCTTTGCGGCCTCCGCCTTTGCAGCCTCATCTGCCTTCTTCGAGTCTGCGACGGCTTTCTCTTTAGCAGCATCGGCAGATCTTTCAGCAGCCTTCGCCTGAGCTGCTGCTCGAGCAGCAGCTTCTTGTGCTTCGAGTTCGGCTTCAGCAGCCATTCGCTCTTCACGAGCAAGCTTGGCTGCGGTCTTACCGGAAGCGATAGCCTCAGCAATGTGCTGAGTAATCAATGTAATCGAGCGAACCGAATCGTCGTTACCCGGAATGGCATACTCGACCTCGGTGGGGTCACAGTTAGTGTCGACGATCGCTACAACAGGAATACCGAGACGCTTGGCCTCGGCTACGGCGATGCTCTCTTTTTCAATATCTACGATGAAAAGAACCTGCGGCAGTTTCTCCATCTCTTTGATGCCACCGAAGAACTTGTTCAATCGTTCGACCTCGGCGGCCAGCATAAGCGATTCGCGCTTGGTCTGCGCAACGATCGTGTCCTTGGCAAAAGCGTCTTCCAGGTACACCAGTCGTTCGATACGGTGTTGAATAGTCTGGAAGTTCGTCATCATGCCACCCAGCCAGCGCTGGTTGATGTACATGGCACCAACCTTATCGGCCTGATCTTTAATAGCACCCTGAGCCTGAGCCTTAGTCCCGACCAACAAGCACTCACCGCCCTCACCAACAATCTTCTCGATGAAATCCTTGGCGGTTTTCAGCATTGTGACTGTCTTTGACAGATCGATGATGTGTGCACGCGAGC
>CAYTAO010000030.1:1017-18977 GCA_964435915.1 uncultured Dehalococcoidales bacterium | reverse complement strand
CCGAAGATGTATTCGTCCATCTTCGGGTTCCATCGCTTGGAAGGGTGACCGAAGTGGACCCCAGCAACGAAAAGCGAACGCAGGTCGAGAGGCGCCAGAGTCTCCTCTTGCTCAGTTGTTACTGGAGCAACTTTTAGGGTCTCTGAAGTCGTCAAATACTTGCCTCTACTTCCGGCTCAACAACTTTAGAACCGGCCTTGTTTATGAAATATCGCCACACATAAATAGACGCAGGACCTGCCTGCGCCAAACAATTGTGCAACGAATCGAACTACATTCTAACACAGCTCTAGTTCAAAACCAGACCGAAAATTGAAGCCTAACAGCACCCAACTAATCACCGTCTCGGAAAGGTGATAACCAACCGCATTGCGCCGCCAAAGCAGCAGCGTGGGCACGGTTACGGGTGCGGGTTTTGCCAAGAATCGTTACGACGTAATTCTTTATCGTCTGTTCACCCAGACCGACGGTGTGGCCGATCACCTTGCTTGGTTCACCTCGAGCCACAAGATCTAAAATTTTGATCTCATTTAAATTAAGCGGATTCGGTACTTCCTTGGAGTCATCGTTCTTCTCTCGTGTCGCCGTGAACCAATGCAACAACATCGCTGCGCCTTCATCGCTCGATGCAATTTGTTTCAAAAGAGGGCTTCCCTGAGATTCAACAAGTGAACAAATGGCGTCCTGCAAATCCACTGCATCTTCCAGTTCGCTCACGTATGCCCACGCTCCCGCACGCACAACCCCAATCATCGCTTCATTCGACCGCTCCCTCCCGATAAACAAGAGTTTTGGTGGAGCTTCTTCGTCCAGCTCTCGCTGCTGGTCGATGTCCGGGGCTTCATCAATGATTCGCACGTCCGAAACAGCCGCATATCCAATATTGCCTTTAACCACGGAGAATCGCGCACTTCGCCCCAGAAGACTCAAAATGGCCTTCTCGAGTTCAAGGTCGGAAACAGCGATGTGCACCGTAATACGCGGAGCAACATCATCGACGGTGTCATCGTTGAGAGGGATTAGTAACGGTTGTGAATTATTGTGTTTGAGAGCCAACTCGGCGGGATCTCAGGGATGAATTTCGCGAAAAATAATTTTGACAACGGCGAGGGCTGACGATTTATCAAACCCCGTAATCATAATTGTCATATTAACCTCCAACCAGCCAACATGAATTCGATGCCCCAAAACTCACCGGCAGACGCTATCGTGAATCTATCTCGCGTACAAAGCATCAGGATTCAGTAATAGGGTTTGCTGGAACCGCCTATAGTGTTTCCCAATAATCTGGGAAAATTATTAAGTAGTGGGTTGTCCCTGTCGGGTGTTCATCAATACCACGGAAGAATTTGCAGCCATATGACCATTGCTAGCAATGGATTTACATCAGACGAAGTCGGGTTCAGCGCGAAAAACCTGCCACTCCCGGCCGCGGTGGCGACTCTGGTTGCCATCATCGCGTTAATAGCCGGACTGATTGTAGGACCCGGCGCCAACTCAGTGGTTAGCCAAGCACTCAACTTATCTTCAAGCGGAACAGGCTTTGTAGGAAACGTTGGATCGTTTCTCCCGCTGGGTTTCGCCTTTGCTGCAGGAATGGTTGCGACCGTAAATCCTTGCGGATTTGTGATGCTCCCTGCCTTCCTAACAATGTATATAAGCGATCAACAGGGTGATGAAAAGATCGGCGATAGCGGCAAAAGGATTCTGCTCTCAATCATGAAAGCGCTCTACATCAGCGCTGCTCTAGGTGCCGGATTCGTACTCCTGTTCGGTGGAGTCGGTCTCGCAATATCAGCAGGTGCCCGAACGTTCACCACGATATTTCCGTGGGTTGGATTCTCTCTCGGCTTCGCACTCGCCGGGCTCGGAGCCTACTTATTTGCAGGTGGGAGGCTCTACACGAACAGGGCGCAGTCAGCGGCAGCTCGTATAGGCAAAGCCAGCGACACCAGTGTCAAGGGTTACTTCCTGTTCGGGATTTCTTACGCAGTTGCATCGCTGAGTTGCACGCTCCCGATATTTTTGGGTTTGATCAGCAGTTCGCTTGCAACAGGCGGTATCGTCGAAGCAACAGGTCAATTCCTTGCCTATGCGCTCGGCATGACGTTCGTAATCACATTTATTACGATTCTGATTGCAGTGTTCAAAGGTGCGCTGGTGAACCAGATTCGCCGTGCAATGCCCTACGTAAGTTCAGTTTCGGCGGGCGTGTTAATTCTCGTCGGTGGCTATCTGATCTTCTATTGGCTCACAGAAGGCGAAGTATCCCGCAACTTTGGTCTTTAGACAGGTGGCTTAGCCATGATTTCTGGGCGGCTTGGCCGCGTTTTATGACAGTTCGCTGAGCATTGGCTAAAAGTAGTGCTGGTTCGCCTGTCAACTTCTGTGAGTTACTTGTGGATGCGTGTCGTTCCGAAAAAAAACGCTATCCTAAGGCTCTCGAAGGACGGCACGCCAACCAACGTAGTACCATGCCTTCACACCCCCACCCTAATGAGGAGCAGCAACGTGCAAACCCGCGAATACGGCAATACTGGCCAACAACTCTCGATCGTGGCGTTTTCCGGTATCGTCGTAAAAGACGAGACCGCTGAAAACTCCTCCCGATACGTGTCATGGGCGATCGACCAAGGAATCAACTATTTCGACGTCGCTCCGGGATACGGTAACGCCCAGAACATGCTCGGTCCTGCTCTTGAACAGTACAGAAACCATATTTTCCTATCTTGCAAGACCAACAAACGGGATTCTCCATCAGCCTGGGCTGAACTCGAAGAATCACTAAAACTGCTGCACACCGATCACTTCGATCTATATCAGTTGCACGCAATGACCACAGAGGAAGACCTCGAAGTAGCTACCGGTCCCGGTGGTGCGCTAGAAGTGCTCGTAAAAGCCCAAGAACAGGGCCTTGTCCGTCATCTCGGATTCTCTGCCCACTCGGCCGAAGTGGCGATCGAACTGATGAACCGATTCGATTTCGATTCAGTGCTGTTCCCCGTCAACTTCACCACCTGGTTCGAGTCAGGCTTCGGCCCTCAAATCATGAACGAAGCCGAGAAACTCGGAGTAGTGAGGTTGGCTCTGAAAGGCGCGGCACATCACGCCCTACAAGATCGCAATGATCGAGTCCGTGAAAAGTGCTGGTACGCGCCGATCGAGGACCGTGACCTGATGAAGCTCGCCCTTCGGTGGACCTTGTCGCAGCCAATAACCGCAGCAGTCCCACCGGGCGACCCTGAGCTATGGCAGATGGCCGTAGAAGTCGCTCAAGACTTCACACCGATCACTCCAGACGAGAAAGAACAACTCCGCGAAAACGCTCGAGGTAGAAAACCGCTGTTCGAACTGGCCCACGCCTGATCACACAAAACTCCACGAAGTCAGGGTAAAGTCCTCTTCTCCGACGGGAGGAGGTTGGGTTGAGGGATATACATCTATCTATCGAACCGCTGCTGTATCTCCCTCACCTAAGTCCTCTCTTGCTAGGAGAGGACTTGAACCACATCATGCCAGCGGCACTTTCGCGCTTTCGACCGGATTGTGCAGAACTCCGATTTTGTCGAGTTCGACAGTCACATCGCCCCCGACATTGATCGGAGGAGTTGTGCCAGAAGTACCGGTCCAGAGCATGTCACCCGGGTAGAGTGTCACGTATTGGCTGATAAACGAAATCGCCTGAGCAGTAGTGAAAATCATCTCTGAAGAGTGGCACTTCTGCCCTTCAACACCGTTTACCAAGCCACGAATGTTCACATCCTGAGGATCTATATCGGTCACAATGAACGGTCCTGTTGGTGCGAACGTGTCGGCCGATTTTGCGCGCCACCACTGTGTGTCGGCCTTTGCACCAGACTGCCACTCGCGTGCGCTCACGTCATTGCCGGCTGTGTAACCGAATACGTAGTCAAGTGCATCGGCTTCAGAAACCTTGCTCGCCTCTTTGCCGATAATCGCGATCAATTCAGACTCACAAACAACAAGACCTGCGTCCTCGGGAATCTTGATCGCATCGCCGGGACCAATAATCGCATTGGTGTTCTTGTAGAACGGCTGGGGTCGAGTCGGTCTGTCGGCGCCGAGCAAGTGTGAACCGTAGTTAAGAGCAAGACAGAGCATCTTGCTTGGGTTGGGGTTCGGGGCCAGGATCTTGATCTCGACCAGGTCGTGCGTTGAGCCTGTTTCCGAGTAGTCCTGACCAATTGGTGAGTTAGAAATTTCTTTTACTGTGTCGCCATCAACAACGCCGTATGCAGTGCCGCCGCCATTCGCAAATCTCACAAACTTCATTTTTTTGTCCGTGTTCAAGTTTTGGGGTTGGGTTTGGATTTCAGTTTCATGCTCACCAGATTCTTGATATTCCGATTCCAAGCAACAGTAGAACTCTGACAAGAACTGATCCTGAGCCAAAACATGTTACTCCCGTAACCGCGGTATGCTCGCGCTTATACGTGAATATCTACGAATCGAATCAACAGGAGTAGATATTTCAGGATCGAGTCAGTTGTAGCAAATGGAGAACCGCATTGTTTGACCTCATTATCAGGAACGGATCTGTGATCGACGGTACGGGTTCACCCATGTTCGGTGCCGATGTCGCCGTAAAGGGCAACTCGATTGTGGCAGTGGGTGAGGTCACAGGCGAATCAAGTCGAGAAGTCGATGCCAGCGGAAAAGTCGTCACACCCGGATTTATCGATCTACACACCCACTCCGACAACTCGTTTTTGATTGACCCGTACGCCGATTCCAAGTTGACCCAGGGCGTAACCCTCGAACTGATGGGCAACTGCGGCATGAGCGACTGCGCGCCGCTCAACGAAAACACAGTCGAAGAACTTCGCAGCCGTACCGAAAAATACGCCCCCGACTTCAAACCGACATGGACAACCATGGACGGCTATCTGACGGCGCTGGAAAAATCTGGTTCAACCATCAACATTGCAGCCCAGATTGGTCACGGCACCGTGCGGCGAGTTGTGATGGGCATGGACTCTCGCAACGCAACGCTAGAGGAAACAGACCGCATGACGGGCATCCTTGGTGAATCGCTCGATGCCGGGGCACTCGGCATGTCGACCGGTCTGTGGTACGCGCCAGGTTCCTACTCGCTCGCCGACGAAGTCATCACTATCGCGCAGGCGGCTGCAGACCGCGGAAAGCTTTACTCATCACATATTCGGTCTGAAGGAGACGATATGGGAGGTCTATTCCCTGCTCATGCTGAAGCGATAGAAATTGGTCGGCGCACCGGTGCTCGAATTCAGATTTCACACGTCAAGACGGTAGGTCCGAAGTTCTGGGGGCGCGGTCATGAGCTGATAGAAGGCATGGAACGAGCCCGAGCTGAAGGCATCGACGTCGCAGGCGATCAATATCCGTATGAATGGTCCTCGACCGGTTTTTCCGGTGGCATGTTCGCCCGGTGGGCACTCGCAGGCGGACGCGCGGCAACGCTGGATCGACTCACTGACTCCGATACGCGGGCCAGGATTCACACAGACGTTACCTACTACATCAAACGTAATCACGGCCCCGAAGGCTGTGTGGTCGCCAGCTTCCCTCCCGATCAGTCACTCGAGGGCAGATCACTCCAGTCGATCGCTGATGAATGGCACTGTGAGCCCGAAGAGGCGGCAATGCGTCTTTACGAAAAATCGGAGGGCAGCTACGTCCTCCATTCGATGGTGATGGAGGACGTCGATGCCATCGCCAAATGGAAACTGATGGCTGTGGCGTCTGATGGTTCATCGATTCGCGATGAAGGTCCGCTCTCGTCCGGCAAGCCTCACCCCCGCAGCTACGCAACAAATTCGGTGGTTATCGAACAGTCAGTGCTGATACGCGGCCTGTTCTCTTTGGAGGAAGCCATATACAAGATGACCGGACTCCCGGCCTCACGCCTGAAGCTGTCAAAGCGAGGTCGTATCGCTCCGGGTCAAATTGCCGACGTGGTTGTTTTCGATCCCGCAAATGTTAAACAAAATAACGATTTCGTAAATCCACACGTCTACTCAACAGGAATGGACTACGTGTTCGTCAACGGAAAGCCAGCGCTTGAAAACGGCAAGCCGAACGGAGAATTACCCGGCATGGTAGTGCGTTCGCTGGACAGGTAGACAGGATGTCTCGAAAAGATGAACAATCTCCAATACCGTACTTGTAACTCCGAAGCCTTAGACTTCTGGCGTGCGGTGAGATTCACGCCTAACGTCGTCGCGCCATACGCGAAAATCTTTAACGCTGACCTGAACGACTTGCGCCGCGTCGACCACCTGAGCCAGCCGAACGTCGTGGACCTGATCGGGAACCGCCCCTGCGCTTCGATTTGGATGGTGATCGTCTGCGACCAACAGAATCATCTGAATCGGTTATCAATCGGTTGGAATCCGAGCCCGCTCGTCTTATTGGTCGATTAGCCATGAAAGCCAGACGCCGGTCGTTTGCAGTGGGTTCTTCTCGCTTTTTCGGTGCCGGACGTGACTTAGCAACCCGCTTCGATTCCACAGCGAGATCCATCAAGGATTCCACTTCCCTGCCGGTAAGTTCTCGAACCCATCGCTTCGGTAGATCGTCCAGTATGACAGTGCCAAATCGAATTCTACGTAATCGAATCACCGGCGATTCAACCGACTCGAACATCCGACGCACAATGCGGTTTCTACCTTCGTGAATGGTTATCTCGACCTTGCGACGGCGGTTTGAGGCAATCTTGATTTTGGCGGGTGAGGTAGGGCCATCTTCAAGCCGGATTCCGCGAGTCAATAACGCTTCGCCCTTCGCCGTCAGCGCAACCGCCAACTCTGCTAGGTACGTCTTTTCGATCTCGAAGCTCGGGTGCGCCATCTTCTGCGAGAAGTCGCCATCGTTAGTTAACAGCAGCAGCCCCTCGGTATCGACGTCCAGGCGACCAATCGGGTAGATCCGCTCTTTTACATCAACCAGATCCATAACGGTCGGCCGATCATGTGGATCGGTAACCGTAGTCACGTAACCCGTGGGTTTGTTCAGCATCAGGTACCGTTTTGTCTCGGACGAAACCTGATTGCCATCTGCAACGATATCATCGGTATCGAGGTCGACGAAATCACCGATTTTCGCTTTCTCACTGTTGACCAGAATACGTCCTTCCCTGATCATCTGCTCCGATTTTCGGAGCGACGCGATTCCGGCCGAGGCAAGTATTTTGTGGAGTCGTTGTTTCATCTGTTAACAAGTCTGTCACAACAACAGGCAGCCAACACTAAAAATCCAGACTGCCCAATAACACAGATGCTAGGTTTCACAGGTCAACGTAAAACAAAAGAGAGACAGCAGCCACAACCATCGGAATGTCACCGTGACAAGGGCGACAATTGGAGAATGGATCTACCTGTTCAACTCCACTTTCGACGACAGGTGGCAATCGGTCTTGAAAAACCTTGAAACGGTCACCGATCAGGAGTGGAAGGCGGTATTAGTTGATGGTGTTCAATCAATACGCGACATCGTCGCTCATATCGCCATGTTCAAGTACATGTGCCTGGCTGCAACCTTCCGAAAAAGAAAGGGAATTTGGCTATGGTGACGAACCTGCCACACCTCACGGATCGCGACTCGCAACAAGAGGTGCAGCGATCGAGTAGCTAAAAGACGCGCACATATCTGATTGAAGTATTTTCCGAACTTGGAGACGATTCAGAACTCGACAAAACCCCGATCTGCCCACTGGAGTGAACCTCTTCCGACACGTGTACAGATGGCTATCGTTTAGAACACGACACGTATCACACTAGAGAAATAAACCATATGAGGACATTGCTGCAGAACAATGACAAATGGGAATGAATACCCCGGAAACATTCCTCGGAAGCTAGAAACAATCCCATTCGCACGCTAGTATCTGCGACCAGGACAAAGTCGCCTTATCAAGACCAATCGAAAGACTCCTCATGACATACGATCTCGTCATCAAAAACGGAACTATTATCGACCCTGGACAGGGCGTCAATGGGAAGAAAGATATCGCTGTCGCTGGCGGCAAGATAACGGCCATCGAAGATTATATTTCAGATGGCGACACCCACGACATGATCGAGGCCCAGGGGCTTCTCGTGACCCCGGGACTAGTCGATCTGCATGTTCACGTCTGGTGGGGTGTAGCCCATCTCGCTATCGAGGCCGACCCCGCCTGTGTCCACCGTGGCGTTACAACAGCAATCGATGCTGGATCTTCGGGTGCGAACACGATCGCCGGTTTTCATCGCTATGTGATCGACGAGGTCAATACCCGTGTTCTGGCGTTCCTGCACATCTCCGGCATGGGCCAGCTCGACCACGACATCGGTGAACTCGAAGACATCAGGTGGGCGCGTACAGATAAAGCCATCGAAGCGGCAAAACTACACCCGGAAGTGATCGTGGGTATCAAGGTTCGTCTGTCGCACTCCATCGTTGGAAACAACGACATCATCGCGATTGATCGAGCGCTTGAGGCCGGAAAAGAGCTGGACAAGCCGGTGATGATCCACATCGGTGGTGCGGTCTCTAAGTTCGAGACGTTTTTGGAGAAGCTACGCCCTGGTGACATCGTGACCCATTCGTTCACCGGGGGCACACATGGAATCCTCGACAACAACAACAAGGTGATCGACGCGGCATGGGATGCCATGAAGCGTGGCATTATTTTCGATGTTGGACATGGCGCCGGCTCCTTCTCATTCCCGGTCGCAGAAGCATGTCTCGAACAGGGGCTTGGCCCTGGGACGGTGTCGTCTGACGTTCACCGCTACAACGTTCGCGGCCCGGTGTTCGACCTGATGACCACGCTTTCAAAATACATACATCTCGGCTACTCGGTCGACGATGCGATTGCACTCGGAAGTTCGAAGCCAGCGGCGGCGGTGAACCTCCCAGACAACATCGGGACGCTGAAAGTTGGCGCGGATGCCGATATCGCGGTGATTCAGCACCGTGAGGGTCCGGTGGTGTTCCATGATGCAAAGAGAAACGAGCGTCATGGCAACCAGTTACTGGTACCCGTAGAAACCCTGAGAAAAGGTCGACGCTTCAATCCGATGCACTCGGTTCACCCGAACGTTTTCGGACACGGGCACGATCACTAGTCGCTTCTTGAAATACCAGTACTAACGCACCAGATCAAACAGAAAACAAAAATTGACCTATGACCTCATTATCAAATGTGGCACTGTGGTCGACCCTGCCCAAAGTGTTCATACGAAAAAGGACATTGCGGTCGCCGGTGGAAAAATCGTTGCGATTTAAGACTATATTTCTGACGGTGATACCCACGATGTGATCGAGGCCAAGGATCTGCTGGTCACACCGGGTCTGATTGACCTACACCTGCACGTATTTTGGGGTGTCACCGATGTCGGCATCGAGGCCGATCTTGCCTGTGTCCATCGTGGAGTGACAACGGCCGTTGATGCGGGATCGTCAGGATCAAACACAGTCTCTGGATTCAACTGTTACGTGGTCGAACGTTCCGACACGAGAGTGCTGGCATTCCTTCACATTTCGGGAATGGGCCTGATTTCAAAACGATATTTGGTGAGCTTGAAGACATCAGGTGGGCACGCGTCGAAAAGGCAGTCGAAGCCGCGAAGATGCACCCTGATCTGATCGTGGGAATCACGGTTCGTCTGTCGCACCCCATAGTTGGAAACAACGACATCATCGCGATTGATCAGGCGCTTGAGGCCGGAAAAGACCTGGACAAGCCGGTAATGATGCACATCGGCGGGTCGTTTCACAAGTTCGAGCAACTGCTCGCGAAGTTGCGTCCAGATGACATCGTCACCCACTCGTTCACAGGCTACCTGCACGGAATCCTCGACAACAACAGCAAGGTGATCGACGCTGCATGGGACGATATGAAACGTGGAGTCATTTTCGATGTTGGTCACGGTGCCGGTTCGTTCTCGTTTCCAGTCGCTGAAGCATGTCTCGAACAGGGACTTGACCCTGACTCAGTGTCATCAGACGTCCACGCCTTCAACGTTCAGGGACCCGTATTTGATCTGATGACGACTCTCTCAAAGTACATCCACCGCGGCTTCTCGGTCGATAATACGATTGCACTCGGCACCTACAAACCGACCGCGGCGGTGCAACTCCCCGAAAACATTGGAACTCTTAAGGTCGGAGCCGATGCCGATATCGCGGTAATCCAACACCGAGATGGCTCGGTCACGTTCAACGACGCACACGGAAACGAACGTCAGGGCAACCAGATACTGCTCCCCGTCGAAACTCTCAGGAAGGGACGACGCTTCAACCCGACGACGCACTCGACCCCCCCCCGCCACGTCGGACCCCCCCCCACGCGCAAAGGTTAGCAGGTTTGTGCACGATGACGGATTTCTGTCCTGTCTCCGAAAGAAACCAGTTAACGATTCTTGCACGCGGTCCGCAGTTCAGAGCACTCCGACTCGACAAGGTACTTGACCGCTTCTCGGAACGTCACACCTGAAATGACCGGCTCGTACCGCCGAACGTACTCATTAACCGGTTCCGACCGGTTTTTCGAGACTTCACGAAGCATCCAGCCGATCGCTTTTCGATGGTGTTGGGTCATCAGATTACCGTACTCACTTCGCTCGGGAATTCTTGCGGAAGTTCTGGAATTGCAATACATGGTGTATTCCGAAAACCGAATATTCAGCAATCCAATTACGCCAATCTCACGCATATTCGTTGTCGTTCGCATATTCTTGGATGTGAACATTCGACGAACAGGCACCGAACAGATACTTTTTCGGCTGAAACGTTACGAATGACTTGGAGATCATTGAATGGGGAACAATCAGGGACGCATTGGAATACTCGTTGGTGGTGGCCCGGCGCCGGGCATCAACAGCGTGATCTCCGCGGCCGTTATTGAAGCGGTTATTTCCGGTCATGAGGCTGTAGGGATTAAAAACGGCTATGAGTTCCTTGTAAAAGGCGACACCTCGCAAACCGTCGATCTCACTATCGAAGATGTAACGACTATCCATACACAGGGCGGCTCGATTCTTCACACGTCACGCACGAACCCAACCAAGCGCCAAGAAGATCTGGAAACCTGTGTCACCACGCTGAAGAAATTGAATATCAGTCACCTGATCACAATTGGCGGAGACGACACTTCGTTTGGGGCATCAGAAATAGCGCGCGCCGCCAACGGCGAAGTTCGAGTAGCGCACGTACCAAAAACCATCGACAACGATCTACCGTTGCCGGGTAATATGCCAACATTCGGATACGAAACCGCTCGACATGTTGGCGCAGGAATCGTGATGAATCTAAAAGAGGATTCCCGCACCACCAACCGCTGGTATTTCATCGTCGCTATGGGACGTCACGCAGGACATCTCGCGCTCGGAATCGGCAAAGCCGCAGCCTCCACAATCACTCTCATTCCAGAGGAATTCCCAAGCGACACAGTCAGTCTGGCAGAGGTTTGTGATGTACTCGAAGGCGCAATCCTGAAGCGCAGGGTTTCGGGCCGACCAGATGGGGTTGCAGTCATTGCGGAAGGTATTGCAAGCAAGCTAAACATGAGCGATCTGCGGAAAATCTCAGGGCTAGAAATCCGACGCGACGAATACGGGAATATTAAGCTCGCCGACTTCCCTCTAGCCCGAATTCTAAGAACAGAAATAGAACGTCGATTCAATGATCGTGGTGAAGCGATGGGTGTCGTCGACCTGACACTCGGGTACGAACTCCGATCAGCAGCACCGATACCGTTCGACATCGACTACACACGGACACTCGGTCACGGTGCTGTCAGCTTCCTATTATCGCATACAGCAGAAGGAAACGGGACGTCTCAGGGCGCGATGATCTGCGTCGTAGACAACCAACTCCGTGCCGTCCCATTCGAGGACATGCGCGACTCCAATACCGGTAAAACGGCCATTCGCATGGTCGACACGAACAGTCTCTACTACGATGTTGCCCGCCGATACATGATTCGACTGGAACAGTCCGATCTGGAAGACAACGAGCTTGTGCAACAACTCGCCGGCATCACGTCGATGCAACCCCATGCATTCAAACGAAGATTTGCGCTTAAGAGCTAACGGAGCACTCCACGGTGGTTAGCCAAACGACTCAACCGGCGGTCAAAGTTGAATCCGTCATCAAGAATTTTGGCGAAACGGCAGTGCTTCGCGCCCTTGATCTGTCGCTTCCAACCGGCGAGGTAACAGTACTGCTCGGTACAAACGGCGCCGGTAAATCGACTCTGTTGCGCATCTTGGCCATGCTCACTCAGGCCGATTCAGGAACCGTTTCGATACTCGGCACCGATATCGCCGAGAACGGACCGGCCATTCGTGCTATCACTGGATCAGCACTGCACTCCCCGATGCTCTATGCCGATATGACCATAAGAGAGAACCTCAGGTTCTTCGCCAGGATGTACCGGCTCACTTGCATCGAAGACCTTATCGGACAGACATCGTCGAAAGTCGGCATTGAACCACGCCTCGATCACCGTGTTCGAACGCTGTCACACGGTTTTCAAAAACGTGTGGCACTGGCGCGTGCGCTTATGCACGCTCCGCAGCTGCTCTTACTAGACGAACCGGAATCTGGGCTCGATAGCCAATCGGTAGAAATGCTTGACCAGATAATCGACGAATACAGATCGTCCGGACGAACGATCGTGATGACGACCCATATCATTGAGCATGCCCTGGACCTTGCTGATCGCGCCGTGGTGCTGACCGGTGGTAGGATTGGGCTTAACTCTGACAATCCACAGCGAGACAAGGCAGTGATTCAGGAGGTGTACACAGTGCACTCCGATTCTACCTACTCTCGAAAAGGTAGCACCCAATGAGCGGTTCACTTGCCGTCATTTGGGCGATTGGTCGTAAGGATTTGCTACTCGAAATCCGCAACAAAGACGTTGTTGTCGCTGTGACAGGATTCGCACTGCTCGTACTCGTCATCTTCACATTTGCGATCGATCTGAACCAGGGCAATGCAAAATTGGTCGGATCCGGTGTGCTGTGG
The DNA here is from genome assembly GCA_964435915.1 of uncultured Dehalococcoidales bacterium. Classification (GTDB taxonomy): domain Bacteria; phylum Chloroflexota; class Dehalococcoidia; order Lucifugimonadales; family Lucifugimonadaceae; genus Lucifugimonas. The sequence goes on along the minus strand of CAYTAO010000030.1, from coordinate 5,963 downwards.
GCAGGAATTGCCTTTGCCGGTGTAACCGGTCTTAATCGGGCTTTTACACTCGAAGTCGAAGGCAACACACTTGAAGCACTGATGCTCGCTCCGATCAGCCGCGATCTGATCTATCTCGGCAAGGCACTCGGCAACTTCCTGTTTATCGGGGTAGCCCAGATCATCGTGATCCCGGTTTTCGCCATTCTCTTCAATCTCGTCGTGTTCCGATGGGAAATGCTCGCAATTAGCCTCCTGACAACCCTCGGATTCAGCGCTGTTGGCACACTGTTCGCCGCGGTGTCGGTGAGAATACGGGCAAGGGAAGTAATGCTTCCGCTTCTGTTCTTACCGGTGATCGCGCCGTTGCTAATGGCGGCAGTGGAATCGACCAGTCACCTCGTAAACGGCAGGAGTTGGTCCGACATGTCGCAGTGGCTTCAACTGGCCATTGCTTTCGACCTTGCGTTCCTCGTTGTTTCGGCGTTCATTTTCCAATACATACTCGAAGACTAATCTGATCTCAATAACACACCGAACACATGGACTGCTTGATCTGAAAAACCTAGTTCGTGATAAAATTCTCTAAGTATTCGCACGGCACAGAACGGGAAAAATTTATCGATGACCAAAGTCCTTAACCTGCTCGACCCACTGCTGATCGTGAGTACAGCCCTCATGGGGGTGACGCTGTATCTCGTGTTCGTCTGGGTCCCCACTGAGTTGAATCAGGGAGCCGTTCAGCGAATCCTATATTTCCACGTGCCGGTGGCGTGGGGCTCAATGCTCGGTATCTTCGTCGTAAGCGGCAGCTCGTTCATGTACCTGTGGAAAAAGAATGAAAGGTGGGATCGCCTTGCCGTCGCATCGGCTGAAGTCGGTGTAGTGTTCGGCGAAATGATGCAGCTTACCGGCATGATCTGGGCGCGCCCAGTGTGGGCAGTGTGGTGGACAGGTGAGGCAAAGCTAACGACTGCGCTCATTCTCTTTTTTATCTATGTCGCCTACCTAATGTTCAGGGCGTACTTCCCACCCGGCACCCAACGTCGGCGATTGGCTGCGATCATCGGGGTTATAGGTGCGATCGACACCCCGCTGATCTATTTCGCAGCCAACCTCTGGTCGCAGGCACACCCGCCGATCGTTACGGGGCCTGCAGCCGATGCGGAGTCGACCTTAGGCAGTGATATAGGTATAGTGCTGCTCGCGTCGACAATTGCATTTACTTCCCTGTTCATTTATCTGGTTCAGATCCGATACAAAATTCGAAAATCCGAGGACGATCTGGTTGAGCTAAAGAGAGCTTCATCAGCGTCAGCTATGGCGGGGGCAAATTGATAGTGACTCAATCCGTATTCAGGACCGGGACGCTGCAAATCGTTACTGCAGCGATCCTTGCTGTGAGCGTTTCGATAATTGGTGTGGGCCCCAAAACCTCGTTCGCCCAGGACAACGGCGTATTCAGCGGGATTATTGTTGGAGTTGAAACAGACGACAGCGGGAACCTGACAAGATTCGCTCTTTCCGACTCCACGGGCAACGTCACAACATTTGAGCTATCGACCGACACCCAGTTCGGACTTGAGAATCAGGCCGGTGACCGGTGGATGTCATCGCAAGGCGAAGACCCTTCAGAAGCGGCCCGATACCTTCGAGATCATCAAGAAAGATTCGCTCCGGTTACCGTTTCATCTGCAAATGGAATCGCCAGTTCCGTCGTAGAACGTGAAGAGGGCAAGCTCGAAACCAACCTCGGATACCTGTTCGCTGTGTTCGGAATCACATGGGTACTGTTCTTCGCTTACGTTCTTTATATGGGCAGTAAACAAAGGATTCTTCAACACGAAATTGCAAAGCTAAAAGTCACTATCGGCTAGAGTTTTAGGAGTAAACACGCCAACAGCAACCGACAGATATGAATAACGAAGCAAACGAACAACAATCGCAAGATCAGCAATCGACTCCGGTGGCCGTGTCGACTGCGCAAACTTCCACGCTGATGGGGCCACGCGCCAAACTCACATTCGCTTTCGTTCTGGTCGCAGTAGCCCTCGCCTACTTCGCTTTCTCAGCCTTCGAGGGTGCAACGGTCGACTACCTCTCAGTAGCTCAGGTCTACGACGAAGCTCCAACCGCCGTTGATCGCCAAGTCGGCGTTGAAGGCAAGCTCGTTCAGGATTCATACATACGAGACCCTGACGGATTAACAGCACGCTTCTCTATCAAAGACGAAGACGGCGTCAAACATCTTGCTGTCGTCTACAAGGGTGAAATCGGGCAGGTGTTCTTCAACGACCATTCGGAGATAATTCTGCAAGGGCAAAAATTAGTCGACGGATCTTTCAACGCCGAAAATCTAACTGTTCGTTGCCCGTCGAAATACACTACGGAAGCCGAACAGGCTGAGATCGACGTCCAGAACAACGGTAATCCGCTGCCACCGCCGTACCAGCCCGACTACTTCGATAAGGAAGCCTAGCCCGGCCCAGGCGGCGGTCTACCAGACACCGCTATTCGATCCGAATACTCCTGAACTTTTCGCTCACCAACGTGGTCACGATCGTAAACACAATCAACCCCGCCGCGATGATTGCGAGCGAATTTTCAAGACCGAAAATCGCTGCCAGTGAACCACTAACGAGCCCCCCGAGCGGAAAGCCAGCCCAGGCTAGCTCATAGGCTCCAATCACGCGACCCCTTATTTTTACCGGCACATTCACCTGGATCACGGCAATACCGAGTGCTATGTGAACGGCGTTGAAATATCCGAGCAAGAAGGCGATTGGAAGTGCAAGTGCCATTGTGGTTGTAAACGCCCACACGATCACCAATGTACCGAACAAAACATCCGTAATCAGCAGCGCAATCCCAGACCTTCGAACACCGCCTATGAGGAATATCGTAAAAGCACCAGCAAACGCACCAAGACCTACCGCGGCAAACAGGTAACCGAGACCAGTCTCGCCAACCCCGTGAACGTCTTTCGCAAACGCCGGGATGATAAAAATAAGACCTCCCAGCATCAGCGCGTTTACGGCAGTGAACATCAGATTCACCCGAAGAATCACGTTGCTACCCAGCAACCTACCAACTTCTTTGAAGTCTTCGACGACCCCAAGGTGGTGGCCGTGTGATACCGCGGTATGGGGTTTGATAGTCGTATAGGTTACGATTGCCAGTCCGAAAAATCCTACGATAATCCCGTAAGCGAAAGTAGTACCCGCCGATGCGAGAACAAACCCACCAATGAGCGGTGCGATTACCCGTGTTCCGTTGAAAGCAGCTTGGTCAATCGAAACCGACCGAACCATGATTTTCTTCGGAACCACATCCGGCAAGAGCGAAAGGCGAGCTATCCAGTCGAGGGCCAGTGCCGATCCCTGCGCAGCACCACCCACAAGTAAGTGCCATGGCTCAAGAGCATCGACTGTAAGAAGAATGGTTATCGACAGCATCGGCACTCCGGCAACGGCAGCGCCTATCATCAGAATCCGTTTACGGGGTATGCGGTCTGCGAGTATTCCCCCGAGAATCGCAACAATAATGTTGGGAACACCTACCGCCCCCCCCAGTGCAGCCAACCACAGTGTCGAATCGGTTAGGTCGAATAGCAGATAGCCCTGTGAAACCGTGATTAGTTGGTGGCCGGTGCCCCACAGTGTGGTCGCTGCCAGGAATCGTCGTAGCTGAGAATTGGCAAGTGTCCCAAACAAACCCGTATCAGGTTCTTCAAGGGTATTGTTTTCGGAGGAATTGACCATAGAGCGCAATTGTGAATCAACCCTACACGCAGCGGGCCGGGCACGAGTTCCAAGAGTTATCTGATTTCGATAAACGAATTTGCTATCACCAACGATTGTGCGTCCGCTGATACAATTCGAACCACTATATGAGCCCCGACGTAACGTTTATCACATTTCTAATCTCAGCCGCCATTGCTTTTGCATTTGGTGCGGTTCCTGTTGCATACATCATCGGTAGGTTGAATGGCGTCAATATCTTCGAAGTCGGGTCCCGCCAGGCTGGCGCAACAAATGTGTGGCGAGAGGTGTCACGCAAACAGGGCACGATCGTAACTGTCATCGACGTCATCAAAGGCGTGTCAGCAATTCTTACTGCTCAGTACATGGGGCTGGCAGATGTCGAGCTTCTCGTACCCGCCGCAGCGGTAGTTGCAGGCCATTGGAACTCGCCTTTCACAAAGTTCAAAGGTGGAGACGGAGTAGCAACGCTGATGGGCGCAGCGGTAGGAATTGCGGCTCCCAACGTATTGCTCTCGTTCGCTGTTGGTCTGTTTATAGCAGCAACGATGAACAAAAAGCTCAACCACCCCAGCCTCTTTGGCGGAATCGCTGGTTACGCAGTTTTCATTGCGCTTTCGTTCCATCCAAACTCAAACGTCGAACCGAGCGTCGTCTACGGTCTCACCGGGATCGGACTCGCCATCATGCTGCACAGCATGTACTTCCATAAGAGGCACAAGGAATACTTCCTCCCTGATAACTCTATTGAAGATGAAGAGCCTGAGCAGTCGCTCAGACAGGACGGGATCGGCTAAGCTGAGCCACCGGTAACGGACACAACAAAACCGCGATCTGTTCGCCGTTTTTCAGTTAAGCATGCCCGACGTGATAATCGTCTAACAGATCCCTAAGCTTCTGTTTCAGCGGATCCGGCACCTGTTGTTGGGGAGTTTGAAGTAATGGGGCTTCGGATTGCGCCACATCGAAAAAGCCCCGCACCTGGCAGGGTTTTTTCGTTTTCGTTGAATCAAACTATTACTACTGCAGCAAATACGAATCGAGTAGTTGGTCGTTGGTTCGCGCGGGAGCCTTCGCCTGCAAATCCTCATATCGGTCCTGAAGCGTCTTACCTTCTTCTTTGAAGATCACTCCAAGAGGGATACCCGGCCGGCTCAAGAGGTCATTTGCGGCCTGCGCGCTCGACGGGTCGTGATCCTCAGGAAT
>CAYTAO010000030.1:0-1007 GCA_964435915.1 uncultured Dehalococcoidales bacterium | reverse complement strand
CGAGTCCTTTGATCCCTTCCCTCGGCTTACCCTTCAAGATATCGTAAGTGTCGTTGTACGTCGTGCAAGGTGACTGCACGTGAACGATGCTGAAGCCGCGGTGGTTCATAGCTTCTTGAATAATTTTCGCCAGTTGTCGTGGCTTGCTCGAGTAGTACGAAGCGATGTAGCTCACGCCGATCGCCATGTAGTTTTTGAGCGGCGAGACCGGAGTTTCGATCTTGCCCAGCGGTGTCGAGGTTGTAATGGCACCAAACTCACTGGTTGGCGACGATTGGCCCTTCGTCAGGCCATACACACCGTTGTCCATAATGACAGCAGTCACATCAACGTTCCTGCTCGCCGCAGGTCCGAGATGCTCACCACCGATCGAAAGAAAGTCACCGTCTCCGGCAACAACTACTGTGTTCAAGTCGGGTCGCCCCATGTTCACACCGAACGATATCGGAAGGGTCCGACCATGGATCCCATGAATGCCGAAAGGCTGGTCACCTTCAACAAGGTGAACCATGTTGCCAGAGCAACCAATACCGGCAATAATCACATTGTTTGCCTGGGGCTCTTCGTGCTCAACTGAGTATGCATCGAGAGCGACTTGCAGTGCTCGTCGTACCCCGAAGTCGCCACATCCCGGGCACCACGCAAAGTCGTATTCAGGATTTCGCTTGCTCATGCTGTTACTCCAACCCCAATTCGCTTGCCGATACTATCTACAAGATCCGCAGGTCTGAATGGCAGACCAGTATACTGCGTAATCGATTCGGCATTGATGCCGTCCTGACGAAGTAGTGCTGACCACTGACCCAGATAGTTTAACTCAGGCACGATAACCTTTTTTCTAGAATTCAAAACACTCAGAACTTCTTCTGGCAGTGGATTGAGCGCCACCGAGTAGAGCCAGCCGATATCCACACCGTCTGCACGAAGCCTGTCGTAAGCCTCACGAGCCGGGCCCTTCGAGCTGCCCCACGGCATGATGATGGCATCTGCGTCTGCATTCTCGATTT
>CAYTAO010000029.1:0-26353 GCA_964435915.1 uncultured Dehalococcoidales bacterium | reverse complement strand
GGTTCGTCTTGTGAGCGGAGGGCTTTGAGAGAGGCGATTGGGCGAAGTGAGATTGAGTCGATGACGGCATGAACCGGAACGACATCGAATAGCTTCGAAGCGTTTAAGAAATCGTCACTGGTTACCTTGAAGTTCAGGCTAGCCACCTGCCGACTCCTCCGCGTGGTCGATCGCTCGCATGAGCGCGCCCATCTTGTGGAGCGTTTCTTCGTACTCAGTCTGAGTGTCGCTATCGGCAACGATTCCGCCGCCGGCCTGCAGGTACGCAATGCCATCTTTCATCACCATTGTGCGTAGTGAGATGGCGGTGTCCATATTGCCCGTGAAGCTGAAGTAGCCGACCGCGCCTGAGTAGGGTCCACGCTTGTCGGGTTCGAGTTCGGCGATGAGTTGCATTGCACGAACCTTTGCAGCACCAGAAACGGTTCCTGCCGGGAACGCAGCTTTCATGGCGTCGAACATGTCGTACTTGTCGGAGAGATCACCTGTTACGTGCGAGACGATGTGCATGACATGAGAGTACTTTTCGATCTCAAAACTCTGCTCGATGCTGACACTTCCGGGATTTGAGACTTGGCCCACATCGTTTCGACCGAGGTCGAGAAGCATCACGTGCTCTGCGATCTCTTTTTCATCGTTTAGCAGTTCATGTTCAAGCTCGTCGTCGTGCTCTGGTGTTGTGCCTCGTGGGCGGGTTCCGGCGATCGGGTGTACTGCCATCTTGCCGTCGATTACCTGAGTTAGAAGCTCGGGCGAGGCACCGACTATCTGGAAGCCATCGAGTTCGAGATAGAACATGTAAGGCGACGGGTTTATGGCTCGGAGTGAGCGGTACATGTCGAACGGTTTGACTGGAGTTCGCCGTTCGACTCGTTGCGAGAAGACGATCTGGATCACCTCGCCGTCTTGAATCGCCTGTTTGCACTTGGCGATTGCTTCGCCGTAGTACTCGCGGGTCATGTTGGGGATGTACGGCTGGTCGGTGATTTCGTCGTGATCGACTGGTGATTGGTCGGGATGGCCGACCGAGTTGTAGTCGAGGTTCGGATCGCGCGAAGTGAAACCGTATGGCGGAAGGAAGTTTCGGCGTGATCCGCCGGGTGGGACCGGCTGGTCGAGTCGAGCTACGATCTCTTCGATCTTGTCGGTCGCCCGTTCGTAAGCGAGTTCTGTGTCGCCATTAACTGCGGCGTGAGCTACTACGAAGATCGTGTGGCGTACGTGATCGAAAATCAGGATCGAATCAGTGAGCATGAAGACAGATTCTGGAACATCGAGGCCAGATTTCTCGTCGGATATTGGCGGAACCGATGGTTCGAAGTATCGGATCGTGTCGTAGGCGAGGTAGCCGACTGCGCCACCATGGAATTTTGGTAGGCCTTCGACGTGTGCGTACTTCACGTTCGACATGCGATCTCGCAAGAGTTCTAGTGGGTCTATCTCGCCAAGATCAGTTCCAGTGCCGGTTGTAAGCACTTCTAATGGCTCGGTTCCGAGCATGCTGTAGCGGGCAAGGTTTTCACCGCCTTCGACCGATTCGAAGAGGAACGAGTGGCTGCCGGTGGCGATTTTCAGGTAGGCCGAGACTGGCGTTTCGAGGTCGGCACTGATCTCGCGGTAGACCGGGATCAGGTTGTGACCGTCTCTGGCGAGGGTTTTGAATGTAGATGGGTCGGGTGTGTAGCTGGGCATGACGAAATTTCCTGGTGTGTTGAAGTCGAACTAAGGAAGTTAGTTTCGACTTCACCAGGTTTTGAGATTGTTTATGTGGATTCGACTGGTCATGACATTGACTGGTTCTAGAAAAAATGTAACTCGTTATTGCTAGTTTTTGGTGTAGCTGGAGATTCGCATGGCATCTCTGACTTGTTCCATGGTTTCAGCGGCAATCACGCGCATTCGCGAGACGCCACTCATGATCGCTTCTTCGACAAGATTCATGTTTTGTTCGTAGTAGGCGCGCTTTTCTCGGTTGGGGTCGAGGAAGTTGTTAAGCGCTTCGGCCAGCGCCATTTTTACTTCGACATCACCAATTGTGCCTTCTCGGTATCGGGCTTTGAAGTCGTCTGTTTGGGCTGTGTTCGGGTTGAAGGCGTCGTGGTACTGGAAGACGGGGTTGCCTTCGACCTTGCCGGGAATGTCGGCCCGGATGCGGTTGGGGTCGGTGAACATGCCACGGACTTTCTTTGTGACCGTCTTTTCATCGTCGGAGAGCATGATTACGTTGCCCTTCGACTTGCTCATCTTGCCCTGACCGTCGGTACCGGAAAGTCGAGGAACCTTTCCGATTAGCGAGTCGGATTCGGGGAAGATATCGCCGAACATGCGGTTGAATTTTCGTGCGACCTCGCGAGTCATTTCGATGTGGGGGAGTTGGTCGTCGCCAACTGGAACCAGATCTGCGCGGGGCAGCATGATGTCGGCCACCTGACTCATAGGGTAGTTGTAGAAGCCGACTGTGCGTTGTTCGACGTCGAGATCCTCGAGTTCTCCTTTTAGAGTCGGGTTTCGTTCGCGCATTCCGAGTGGCGTTATGAAGCTGAGCAACATCGTGAGCTCGGCGAACTCAGGGACGTAGCTCTGTACGACGAATGCTGACTTTTCAGGATCGAGACCGACTGAGAGCCAGTCTAGGGTGACCTGAAGTACGGAATCGCGGATGAGGTCGATTTCGTGGAAGTGGTCACCGAGCGCCTGGTAATCTGCGATGAGGAAGTAGCAGTCGTACTCGTCCTGTAGATCGATCCAGTTGTGGAGGGCTCCCACGTAGTGGCCTACGTGGAGTGCTCCGGTGGGGCGGATGCCGGTGAGGATTCGTTTCTTTGCGCCGTTATTACTTTGGGCTGCCATGATGCGTGCGACTCTCGATTTCGTTACTTGTCTAAATCGAGGTTTTGATCACCCGGCTCTGACGACAGAGTATTTTCAGGTATAAAAAAACCTCACTCCCAAATGAAATTTCACTAAATTTCTAAAGGGGCGAGGTATATGTATCCCGCGGTGCCACCCTAATTACCATTACACGTTCCGTGTAGCAGCATCTCTGTCGAACACACAGTCAAAGCTACCTATGACTGTAGGCTCTGGGCTCTGATAACGGTGCCCACTCCGTCGGAAGCTACTCGTGCCGTTTGGCGCTTTGGCTTCGAAGCTCACGGGTCCATTCGGTTCCGGTCGTGATATCGGGCTTCCACCTTGCCCCGACTCTCTTTGATCCGTAACGAAACTTACTAGTCCCGATCAACGCAAATATGAAATTCGAACTGTCTCCAAGACTAGCCCTTAAAGAGGTGGGGAGTCAATTTTTGTTGGGATTTGAATTGAGGATACTACGTTGTCACTCATCTTAAGCGTTAGTCATATGTGAGGTTGATTCGTTGAAAATACTTTGACGATAATTCAGGGAGTATTTGTTGGGTATTTGCCCTCGGTTGAGCTGAACTTTTTATCGCAATATGTTTGATTTTTGCACTTGGAACCATGATCGGAATTTGGTGGCTGTAGATTATTTTCTATGACAGCGGACTATGGCCACTCGGAGCACTCGTCAGGATTATCGTGGCATTCATGGCATTTGGGCTATTTATATATCTCGTAACTACAGTCATTGCTGGAATCGCCGGGTTAGTGGCAATCATCAAAAAGGCAACTGGCTAGTTGTCCTGAGAATTTCGTATCGGCTTCCGCAAACCGACTCATGCCGGGACTTATATTTCTCGTAACTCGGATCAATCGTCGATGGTCATTTGCTCTAAGCTCGTTGGAACAAATCGAAACAATGAATCGTCTTAGCTATGAAGGACGGGCTGATTAAGAGTCTTAGCAAAGCAATTAGAGGGTTCGTGGATTCAAATCGGGCCAATCAACTGAAGTCGAAAAATGTTTCGTGGAACTAAAAATAAGTGGATTGTGCTGGTAGCAGTGGACGGGGTGTTTAGCGTTTGGGTTATTCGCGCATTTGATCGGGTGATGCTGTTGCCTTGCTCGGGTTCTTTTGAGAGGCTTCTGCGTATTCAAACATGCCATCATTAAAATGTTTGGGGAACTCCCCAAACATCTAATACAGCTTCTAATGGAGCGTCAAATGTTCGATAAATCAATCTCACCTTACGGTTCATGGGAGTCACCGATATCGGCCGATCTGATCACGGAGGGTGGTCTTCGGTTGGAACAGGTACGTGTGGACGGACCAGATGTTTACTGGCTGGAGGGTCGACCGGAAGAAGCTGGTCGGTATGTGATCGTTAGGCAGTCGTCTGATGGATCAATTGAAGACGTGAATGCAGTGCCGTTCAATGCGCGAAACGCGGTCCATGAGTACGGTGGAGCAGCGTACGCAGTTCGAGACAGTGTCGGGTATTTCGCTCACTGGGACGACCAGCGGCTGTATCGTGCTGCAAGTGGTGGTGGCGATCCTGTGGTAATTACTGATGCTCCGGTGATTGAGCGGGGCGACCGGTACGCTGATCTCAGGGTTAGCAACGATTCGAACTGGATTATTTGTGTTCGTGAGCGCCATTTCGAGGATCGTGAGGCTGACAACGAGCTGGTTGTCGTTTCAACCAGTGGTTCGGCCGAAGTTAATGTGCTGGCGACCGGTCACGATTTTTATTCTTCGTCACGACAAAACTCGGCTGGCGACAGAATCTGCTGGTTGTCGTGGAATCACCCGAACATGCCCTGGGACAGCAACGAGTTGTGGGTTGCCGATTTTGATTCGACTTCTGGAACGATCAACAACGAACAACTGGTTGCAGGTGGTAACGATATCAGCATTGTGCAACCTGAGTGGGCACCGGACGGGACCCTCGTTTTCATCTCGGACGAGTCGGGTTGGTGGAACCTGACGAAGTGGTCGGGTGGTCATGCTGAGCCGGTGGTTACTGAGGAGAAGGACAACAGCGGTCCGGCTTGGGCGTTCGGTTTTAGCACGTATGGATTCACCGATGACGGGTCGATATTGCTGAGGGATTCTCAAGACAGCAAGGGCAGTTTCAGGACGATTCGGCTCGATGGGCGGGAACTCGCAGAAACGCCGATACCACATACATCGATTGCCGAAGTAAATGTGATTGGTGATGAGATTGTCTACGTTGGTGCATCTCCAGTTTCTGCTGCCGAAGTGGTTAGGGTTTTGATTGGTGATGGTTCTTTGACCACACTGAAAGCTTCGAGTGATATTGAACTGAATGAGGAGTATCTTTCGGTTCCCGAGGCGATCACTTTTCCTTCGACCGATGATGGTGAAGCGCATGCTTTCTACTACCCGCCCAAAAATCCAGATTTCGAATCTGACGGGACCGAGATTCCGCCATTGGTAGTTGTTAGCCACGGTGGGCCGACCAGTGCTACTGGTTCGGCGTTGAGTCTTCCGATTCAGTACTGGACGAGTCGTGGGTTCGCTGTTGTCGATGTGAACTACCGGGGCTCAACCGGCCATGGTCGGGCGTTCCGGGATGCTTTGAAGGGCAAGTGGGGGGTGTACGACACCGATGACTGTATTGCAGCTGCCGACTACCTAGTAGATCGAGGGCTAGCCGATACGAATCGCCTCGCGATTAAGGGTGGTTCGGCGGGTGGTTATACGACTATTAATGCGTTGACTTTCTATGATCGATTTGCTGTGGGCGCGGCTTACTATGGCATCGCAGACTTAACCGTGTTTGTAGACGATACGCATAAATATGAGTCACGCTATCTCGATAGTCTGGTGGGTCCGTACCCAGAGGCGAAGCAGCTTTACTACGATCGGTCGGCGATTAACTTCGCTGACCAACTTTCGTGTCCGATGATTATTTTGCAGGGGCTCGACGACCTGGTTGTCCCACCGTCACAGGCCGAGATCATGGCGGGTGCACTTCGTGACAAGGGAATTCCGTTTTCGCTGATGATGTTCGAGGGCGAACAGCATGGTTTCCGGCAATCGAAAAATATTAAGGCATCGCTTGAGGCGGAACTGTATTTCTACGGCCGGGTGTTGGGGTTCGTGCCCGCGGGGGATCTTCCGGGAGTCGAGATCGAGAACGAATCGGCGCTTTAGTTGAGGTGTTCGGTTCCTCGGGGTTGGTTCCGCGTTGATAGGGATTCTGAATCTAATTCAGGATGAGGATGTACACAAAAGACCGGCATGCCGGTTGTCCGACGTGATGACTGTTTCAACTCTGACCGAGTTATTCGAAACGACGAGACGTTCAAAAACGAGGCGCAGCAACTGCTGGCGGTCTTCAAATGTCAGAGCGTCAATCCCAACGGTCACCTTATTGTAAATTCGATCAAGGTGCTCGAGTGCTTACTCTCGCGACTATTCCTGCACCCTGTGAATACGTAACTGCACGCTCGAGTCAAGCAACCGGTTAGAAGTCCAACATTGTTCACTTCCGAGATCAGAATCATCCCGGAAAACCTAAAACTTCGGGTGGCACAGTTTTCGGGTGAAGGTCATTCCTCGGATACCGAAGGCAATAGCCGTTGGACGTGTTCTGCCCACTTGCGACGACGGGAAGGGCTCAAAAGTTTCCCTTGGCCGCTTCTTTCAGGATCTGCTTGTTGAGGGCAAGGTCAGCAATGGTTCGCTTTAATCTGGCATTCTCTTGCTCGCGCTTCTTCAGGCGCTTTGTCTGGTCGAGGTTGAGTCCACCGTACTCTTGTCACAACCGGTAATAAGTGTGGTCGGTCACGCCGAACTCACAGGACTGCCTGGCCGACGCTCTTGTCGCGCGCAACCGCAACCTCTACTTGCTTGAGCTTGTTCAAGACCTGCTCGGACTATGTCCCTTCCCAAGCATTTCTGCCTCCCTTCAAAACGTCCAGTATCTAATTTTTCAGCTGGTAACGTTTGAGGGGCTCAGGTCAAGTTTGTAATCCCCTTTTCAGATGCCGGGCTGTATTATCTGCATTAGCTGGAGCGTGAAATTATGATGGTAAGAAGTCAAAATAAGATCACGATTGTTCACAGACAAAATTTTGTGCAGATTTTGTGCAGATACTGTGCCTAACTGTGCCAACTGAATTCGGTTTTAACCTTGCGATATCGTTACATTCTGGTTGAAATCAAAACCTAATTCTTCGCTTGAACTCGGCAAGGACGTTGAACGACAAATGGCAAACTACCGTTTCATACACGCAGCTGATCTTCATCTTGACAGTCAGTTCGGTGTGCTCTCAGCTGAATTTCCTGAACTTGCACAGATCCTCCGCACATCAACATTCGAAGCCTACGATCGAATCATTGACCTGTGTATTGAGGAAAAAGTCGACGCGCTGCTGATTGCAGGTGATGTGTTCGACTCGGTTGACCGCAGTCTTGGGGCTGAGTGGCGCTTCGTTATTGGATTAGAGCGCTTAAGTCAGCAGGGCATCAAATCATTCGTGTGTCACGGCAATCACGACCCACTTGATGGCTGGCGGGCTGGATTGGATTGGCCCGTAGGCGCATACCAGTTCGGGTCCGAACCTCACGCTATTCCATTCGATGAGGCTGATCCCAATAGCCCACTAGTGACTGGTATTTCGTACCCGACTCAAGAAGTCCGAAATAATCTAGTGACGCGATTTCCGCCACCAACCTCAAATCGACCGTCAATCGGTCTAGTTCATGCGAATGTCGGGGCGGATACCGGACATGAAAACTACGCGCCTTGCACGATCGATGATCTTATCACCAGCGGATACGACTATTGGGCGCTTGGCCATGTCCATACCCGCCGTGAACTGCGCGGCCGGAATGATGGTGCACCGGTCGTTGTGTATCCAGGTAATACCCAAGGCAGGCACCGGAATGAGCGGGGCCCCAGAGGGGTCTACATAGTGGAAATGGATGAGAGCGCTGGTGTCATGGCTCTGGATTTCCATCCGACAGATGGAATTCGCTGGGAAGAATTCGAATGTTCGATTGACGAACTTGAGACAGATCAAGAACTCATCGATGCTGTTGATGAGAACGTCCGAATTGCAATCGATGAGGCCGATGGCAGGCATCTGATTTACCGCGTTTTGCTGACCGGTAGCGGATCTCTGCACAACTCACTGGTGCAGCCAAATTATCTAGATGATTTGCAGCGCCAGTTCAATTTAACATTTGCAGAATTACGCCCGTTCGCCCTTTGCGAAAAAATTGTCGATTCCAGCTCGACTCAGTTCGATCGCGATCAACTGGCTTTTGGCACCGATTTTGTTGCCGATTTACTGACGTTTATCAATCAATTAAAAAATGACCCTGAACAGCGAACACAATTGAAAAATCGGGCCGAGCTCGATGCACTTTTTGGGCACAGCCGAGCCCGCCGATATCTCAAAGACTCTGATCCAGATGATTCATCGATTGTCGAACTGATTGATCAAGCAGAACGGTTCCTCCTGTCTAACCTGGTTGAAACAGAGGACGAGTCGCTGTGAGAATCGACGCGATCAACATCGACGGATTCGGTACGTTTTCAGATCGTAATTTTGGTCAGATCGACAGTCCACTGACCGTGATTTACGGGCCGAACGAAGCCGGTAAAAGCACACTGCTCGGCTACTTGCGGCAGATTCTGTTCGGTTTCCCGACACGTAGAGCTACTGAGAACAATTATCTAATCGAGGGTAACGTGCAGCACGGTGGATCGTTAAACGTCACGATGGATGACGGAAGACGCTTGATTGTGGCTCGTCACGCCGGTCGTTATGCCGCTGGCACGGTGACACTCCACGACGATCAAAACAATCCGATAGATACTACGGAGTTACCCGGCCTGCTCGGCGGGGCAACCAGATCAGTATTCGAGTCGATATTTGCTTTCGATCTGCGTGAACTGTCGTCGTTCAATTCTGCAGACAACGAGGAAATAGCGAGCCTGCTCTATGGAGCGGGTATGAGCGCACCTCGAATGATCGCAACGCTCCAAAAAGTCGATAAAGCAAAAAGCGATATATTTCGACCCGGTGGACATAATCAGCCAGTGGCACAACTACTTCACCAATTGGGCGAGACAGAATCCAGCTTACGCACGGTCCAGAATCAATCGTCGGAGTTTCGAACCTACCGACGTGAACATGCTGAAATAGAAGTGTGCATCGGTGAGATCGGTCAATCCATCATCGAGTTGCAGTCAAATCGGCGATTACTCAATCGATATATCGAGGCATGGGAAACGTGGATTGATCTTGGGATCAAAAGAGAACGACTCCAAGAAATCCCGATCTTCAATGGATTCCCAGAGAACGCTATAGCAAGATTAAAAAATTTCGAAGATAAGCTGACCACGGCGCGGGAAAGTGTCAAGAAAGCCACTGATCGACACCAGTCTGCAACTGATGCTTCGGCAGCGGCGATACCACACGAATCAATTCTGGAACGCACGATAGACGTCAAGAAAATCGTCGAGCAGCGCGGTGCTTTCGCAGGTTCTGTGAGAGACCTGCCAAAGCGTCAGGAGGAACTTGACAGAGATGAGGCACGAATAACTGAGGATCTGTCTACTTTAGGATCAGACTGGAGTGAGCAGCGGGTAGAAGATTTCAGTGTAACCATCGCACTTCGCGATCAAATTGAACAATCCCGACTCGCTCTACAAAAGGCTGAGCAGGACATTCGGGATCAGGAGATCGAAATCAAGAGAATCGAATCCGAATTAAGCGATGCCAAACAACGGAGTAACGAGTTCGATCTCGAATCGACCGACTCGGATATTCAACCTGCAAATCGCGTGCAATTACTTCTCGCTATTGCTGTCGCTGCCATCGGATTATTGCTGGCGATCGCGGGCGCGTTGATCGAGTCAACAATTTTCATTGGCCTCGGCATCGGTGCCGGTGTATCAGGAGTGTTGTTTGCCGCAAATTTGTTGCATGCTCATGGTGCTCAAGGAAGAGGTATCTCAAACGCTGATCGAGGACGACTGCTGGAAAACAGAAGAATCGAAGAACGGCTCCTTAGCCAATTGAACTCCGCCGAACAGGCGAAAAACCAAAGTAAACAGCAGCGGTCCGATAAATATAAGAGCTGGCGTAACTGGCTCAACTCGAATGGTCTTCCAGAATCGCTTTCACCGGTGGGTGCTTCCGATTATCTTACCCAGATTGATACCACCAAAGGGCGGGTGACAGTCGTCACCGAGCGTCGAAACCGCGTGATCGCCATTCAAGACGATGTAGACGAATATCGCACTCTCGTCAGTGATGTCGGGGAACTAGTGGAAATCAGCATCGGTGATGATTCGGTTTCAGTGCAGATCGCTGCTACCGAAATATCCGAACTGTTCGATTCTGCGACTGCAGACGAACGTAAACGTGCCGAGACAAAACGAAGCGTACGTGGGTTGGCTACCGAATTAGCATCAGTCAAACGCGAGCTAGAACAACTAGAGAACGAGCTCGCACAACTCCTCAACGAAGGCGGGACTGAGAACCCGGTGGAGTTTCGAAGATTGGCTAACCAACATTTTCAGCGTCAGGAATTGGAAAATTCAGAACAAAATCTCTTGGACAGCCTTCGTCACATCATGGGCCCGGATTACGATCTTGCAAACCTAGATTCTGAATTGAGCGAGAATTCTAAAGATCAGATGAACACTGAACTAGATTCGTTGGATTCTGAACTGAAGAATATGGAGCAAGACCGGGCTGATTTGAATATACGAGTTGGCGAATTGAACACCAAGATTAGTACTCTCGTAGACGACGATCAAGCGTCAATATTAAGGGCTCGCAAAGCGAGTCTGATCGCTGATTTGCAGGATCACGCGGTCGATTGGACTCGCTATTCTCTGGCGATGGCATTGCTAGAAATGACTCGCCAAAAGTACGAGGAAGAGCGCCAGCCAGCGATTCTGGGAAGAGCATCCAGCTACTTCTCTGAATTCACGTATGGTCGTTATGAGAGGGTTTTCAGCCCCCTCGGCGAATCAGAATTTCACGTTGTTGAGGCCGGTCCTACGCCTCAGAACAAACCAACATCCAAATTAAGCCAAGGCACTCTCGAACAGCTATACCTCGCTATGCGGTTTGCAGCGGTCGAGGAATTCGGAGAAAAACGAGAGCATCTACCTGTAGTTGTCGACGAAGTACTTGTAAATTTCGATCTTGAAAGGGCAAAAAAAGCAGCGGCTGCTTTCGGAAAGATTGCCGAAAGTAACCAGGTGCTTGTATTTACCTGCCACCCGTGGATTAGAGATCTGTTCGAGGATGCTGTTCCCGGTGCGGGATTTATCGATCTAGATGCCAGCCCTGACTAAATGTCCCGGATACGCAAAGTTGAAGTCGATAACTTTGCGAGTGACCTGACCCCCTCAAATTACGTAGTACGCAGCGGTATCGCACCGGTAATCGAGCTATTTTGAACCAGAATCGGAGATCAGGTAGCGCCTTCGCCACCATCGAGGGACATTTCTACGCCGTTTACGAAGTCGGATTGTGATGAGGCGAAGAAAAGAACGGCGTTTGCAACTTCTTCCGATTCAGCGAATCGTCCTGTGGGGATGCGGCTGAGTTTTGCGTCGCGCCGTTTGCCGGGAGGCCAGGAACTGTCGCCCATGGGTGTGTTGGTGACGGTGGGGGCGATTGCGTTGGCCTGGATGTTGTGTGCGCCGAACTCGAGAGCCATTGTTTGGGTCATGAGCTGCAGGCCGGCTTTCGAAGCACTGTAAGTGACTCCGCCGTGGAACGCTCGTATGGCACCGCGGGATGAAATGTTGACGATCTTCCCCTGTTTCTTTTCGATCATGCCCGGTGCGAAGATTTGCGTGAGCAGGAGCGGTGCGAGTAGATTCACGTTAATGATCGTGTGGAAGTTTTTGATTTCGGTGTCGAGGATTGTTTGCGGGATGGTCAGTCCTGCGTTATTGACCAGGATGTCGACGCGACCAAATTCGGCAAGCGTGGCTTCTCCGAGTGCTTTAACGTTGTCGGCATCGGCCATTTCTGCTGTGCTAGTCCAGACGCGCGCGCCAGCTTTGCGGGCGGTTTCAGCGGTTTGCTCTAGCTCTTCGTCATTGCGGGCAGTAAGAGCGAGGTCGGCGCCTGCTCTGGCTAGTGTGTCCGCTATGGCTACGCCGATTCCTTTTGACGCTCCGCTGACGAACGCAACTTTGCCTTCGAGCGAGATGGTGTGTGTTCGAGTCATATGGTTGGATTCCTGTGGGGTGGTTAATGGAGTGTCGATGGCGTTCTAATGCTGAACTTGACTCAGTATCTTGTTCGATCTGATTAAGTTGAATCATGTGGTGTTATGGCGTTTTTCAATTGTGCAGATTAGGTTGAGGTGAGGATTTTAGCCGGTTGAACATTGATCCTGAATTAATTCAGGATGACAATTTCTAATGTTGTGATTGTCATGCTCGGAGATTAGTGACGACTACTCGCTAGGCGCAGTCCACGATCTGGCGTTTTCGATTCTGTGTTGGATCGACGGGTGGGAGTGGAAGACGAATTCGACGAATGCGTTCGGCTTCTTTTGCGAGAGGTTTTGATCACCGAGTTTGTCCATGGCTGAGATGAACTGATCACGCATGCCGGTGAGGTTCAGTGCGTAGAGATCGGCTGCTGATTCGGCGCGCCTAGATAGCCAGTTCGATACTGGTAGGGCGACCAGGGACACGCCAACTCCGACGATCAGGACCAACGGTAGGCCGGCGATATCGGAGATTCCTCGTAGTTCAAGCGAATCGATCCATGTATCTAGGGCGAGATCGATCACAAAGAAACTCACGAATATGAGGACGGTGGAAACGAGCATCATTTTCCAGACGTCCCAACGAACGTGGTGGCCCAGTTCGTGTGCCATAACCACTTCGATTTCTTCGGGGGAGTTCGACTCGATAAGTGTGTCGGAGATGATGATTCGGCGTGTGCGTCCCCACCCGGTTACAGCTGCGTTCGCTTTGGAGGTCTTATCGCCCAGATGCCAGACGTAGACCCCCTGTACGTGGGTGCCGATCTGATCGGCAAGTGCGAATAGTCGATCCTTGAGTTCACCTTCGGGTACCGGCTCGAACTTGTAAAAAATCGGTAGTAGCAGTACGGGCACCAGTGCCATCATTATGATGACCAGAATGGTCGTTCCTATGGCGGCCCAAATCCACCAAAATTCGGGTTGCGACCTGAGGAGCCAGTAGATTCCGGAGATGATCACCACCAGTAGTACTGATTGGATAAGCGTTCCCTTCAGCCAGTCGTACAGCCAGCTGAAGATTGAGGCTTTGCTCAGGCCAAATCGCTTTTCGACGAAGTGGCCTGAGTAGATTTCGAATGGGAACTCGATTAGTTGAAGACCTGCCCCTGCCACCAGTAGATATAGCAGGACGACTAGAGCGGGTGCGTTTGTCCAGCCGTCGGCGAGGTTCCTAATTGCTTCTGATCCGCCAGCGAGCAGGAACACAAGCGGCACGATTACGTTCAACCCCATCGATACAACTGACATCATCAGCTTGATTCGTTGGTATGTCTGGGCCTGAGCTGGGTCGACGATCTGAGTGACAGCAGTTGGAGTTTCGGAAGGCTGATCTCGTGAATATTCTGACAATTTAGCCCCAGATCTCAACGGTTCGATTCTTGAAAAGGTCCCAATCCCATTCGGCTCCCCAACCGGGAGTATCAGGCGGGGAGATTCGACCGTTGACGGGCACCGTCGGGTTCATCATCCCGAGTGTTTTTCCAACTTCGTCGTGCCAGCCGCCCGGGAAGTACTCGTAGAAGCTAGTGTTTTGGACAGAGCAGATCAGGTGGGCGTGAACGAGTCCCCAAAGTCCGCCGTTCCCGTTGAATTCGATGTTTGCTCCGTATAGCTCGGCCATGTGCGCCAGTTTTAGTCCGGCGGTTGTGCCAGTGCGTGCGTTGAACCTGAGTAGATCGGTGGCACCTGAGATCAGCCATTGCGCAGAGATATCGACATCGAACATTAGTGTTTCGTTTGCCATGATCGGTATGTCGAGATTGGCAGCTAGTTCTATCAGTTGATTCTGTGATCGTTCGGGCATCGGTTCTTCGAACCAGCGGTAATCCAGTTCTTCAAGAGTTCGTCCGACGGTCAGGGCTTCTTCGAAGTTGTAGACCGCCACGGGATCGTGCATCAGTTCGATATCCGGACCGACGGCGTCTCTGACGGCCGAGAGCCACTCGATGTTCTGTCGGAACGGGTGGTAGAAATGGTCTTTGACTGCGGTGAATCCGTTTGCGACAGATTCTTTGGCGTGATCTGCCGCCTCTTCGATGGTGGCTCCCCTGATGTTGAGATAGGCAGGTGCGGAATCTCTAACCCTGCCGATGAGAGCCCACACGGGCAGTTCGGCCGCCTTACCGGCGATGTCCCACAGGCAGTTGTCGAATGCGCCAAACCAGCCGGGGACTCGATAGACCCAACGGGTTCCCTGATGAAGCTTCTGGTAGAGATGCTCTCGGTACAGGGGATTTTCGCCCAGGACGAGACCTCGTAGCTGTTCGACGTCGGTTTCGGTGATAGACGCAACACCCTCGGAGATGGCGGTGCAGTGCCCAGTTATTCCTTCGTCGGTGTCCACGTGTAGTATGAATTCGTACTTTGTACGGGTGGTTGAATCCGAGTCTTTGAGTTTGCTTGAGTCGGGGGCGTGCAGCCAGCGTTCACGATGCATGCCGGGCAGGGTGATCAACTCGAACTGGCGCATTGCCTGGTCGGTTTCGAGGACGGTTAGTCGGATATTGGTGATCTTCATTTGGGACCTCAGGAAACTACGGCGATCTTTTTTCGTTCGATTAGATCAAAGTCGATTTTTGCTCCAAGACCGGGATCGTTGAAGGCGTGGACGTTGCCGTCGTAATCGAGTTCGATATCTTCGACCAGGCCGTATTTTTGCGCTCCTGACGGCAGCAAGACCTCGAAGAATTCGGTGTTTTTTATCGCCATGATGACGTGGAGGTTGGCGACGTTGTTGAGCGAGTTACCCCCGTGATGAACTTCGTAGTTCATGTGGAAAGCTTCTGCGAGATGAGCGGTTTTGATCAGTGCGGATATCCCGCCTTTGACTGCAACGTCGCCGCGCAGGTAGTCGGTTGCATGCGCTGTGAGCCAAGGGGTGTAAGCAGTGAAGCCTCCGGGCGACTGCTCGGTAGCCATTAGCGGGATGTGGAGCTGCTGTTTGAGCTTTGTGTAGTTGTAGATATCGTCATCGGCGAGGGGGTCTTCGTACCAGTAGTAATCGAGGTCCTGGATCGCCCTGCCAACGCGGATCGCTTGGGGGTAGTCGTATGCCCATGTCGAGTCGAGCATGAGGGTGTAGTCGTCTCCGACAGCTTCACGAATCTGGCGGCAGCACTCTATGTCGAGATCAGTGACCGTTGGTGGGTGAATCTTGTATGCTGTCCAGCCCTCGCTTTTCATCCTTGCCGCTTCTTCGGCGTAGATCTCTGGTTGCTGATAAACGGTTGACGAGGCGTACGCTCGAATCTTCGTTCGGTAGGTGCCGAGCATCTGGTGGATCGGCATGTTCGCCACTTTGCCTCCGAGATCCCAGAGGGCGACATCGCATGCGCCAACAGTGCGGATGCCGGCTTTTCGAACGAGTTGATTGAGGGTTTGAGAGAGTCGCTCTCGGTCTAGTGGGTTCTGGCCTATGAGTATGGGTTTCAGGAACTTGATTAACGAGTTGGTATCAAAGCTGCCCGGCTGGCTGGAGCTTCCGAGAAACGCGTGGCCTTCTACGCCTTCATCGGTTGAGATTGTGACTAACCCGAGATCAGACTCGCCACCGATTTTGCCGGATAACGGGCTGTAGAACGTGGCTGGAATGTCGTCCCACTTGAAAAGTGTGACGGTGACATCGGTGATTTTCATAATTTGTTTATTTTCGAATTAGGCTGTGACGATATGGTGCTTAGTCGATTGGAGTTTAGAAGAATGGTTGTGAATCGGATGAAGTTTCGATTACCGCCACTTCGCCCTTGGTAAACCGTTCTAGTACAGCTTCGTCGACATCTATGCCGAGGCCGGGTTTGGTTGGAACTTCAACACGGCTGTTCGATTGTGTGAAGAACGGCTCGGTGAGGTTTTCTCGCTCCGGGTGAGGAGTTTGATCGAATTCCAGCACCGATTCGTTCTGGTAGGGGATGTTCGTCTGGCTGATCTGCCCGGTTGGCTGCAGTGCCAGCGAGTGAAGCGCAGCGGCGAAACTGATGCCGGTGCCCCAGAAGTGCGGATTGAATTTGACTCCGAACGCCTGGGCCATAAGCCCGACTCGGTGCATTTCCGACGGTCCACCGACTCCACAGATGTCGGGCTGGATGATGTCGAACGTTCGCTCGGCGAGTCTTGGAGCAAACTCCCAGCGAGTTGACAGGCTTTCGCCACCGGATACCAGTATCGGGGATTTCTGTTGAACCACCTTGTTGCCGATGAAGTCCCGTGATGCACATGGTTCTTCGAACCAGGTGATGTCTTGATCGGCAACCATGTTTGCGAACGTTAGAGCGGTCGACGGGTCGTACGACTCGTTCGCGTCGAACATCAGATGTACGTCGGGGCCGATCACTTCTCTCGTCGCTTTGACCCGCGCTGCATCTTCTTTGAGAGGGAGTGCTCCTACCTTCATCTTCATTCCGGTGAAGCCCTGCTCGACGTAGCCGACGGCTTCGTACAGATGAGGCTGGAGTGCGTAGTTATCGACGTAGTAGAGGCCGGTTGCGTAGACGGCGATCGAATCGTGTAGCCGCCCACCCATCACTTCAGCAACGGATTTGCCAGTTGCCTTGCCGGCTATGTCGTGGAGTGCGGTGTCGATTGCGCTCATTGCCATCACAGTGACGCCCGCGTAGTTGTGACCCTGATAGGTGGCGCGGTGCATCTTATGCCAGATCTGCGAGATATTGGCGGGGTTTTCGCCGATGGCCGAGCGTGCCACCGAAGCTATTCCGGCGATCGTGTCTTGCGAACCGTAGGTTTCGCCCCAGCCGATTACGCCATCGTCGGTGAAGACCTTCATGACGACTACACTTCGGGTGTTTGTCCAGCGTTGCGACCACCCGAACGGTTGATCAAGTTCAGCTTCAACGTATCGGACTTCTATGCGATCTATTTTCATGGTTGACGTTGGGGATCTTTCTGGAGAATTCAATGTTCATTTGAGGAGCGAGTCGAACAGAAAATAAGCCGGTGTCTCATGTGCGCTGTGCCCAGTCGGAGTCGAGTTCTTCGAATCGTCGATTAAGTTCTGCAATTACCGATTCCGAGATCGGGAGATCGTTGTCGATCTGCTTAATGTTGGTCGCCATGTGGGAAGGGTTCGTCGTTCCGACAATCGCCACGCTTACATTGGTATCACTAAGTGTGTAGCCGAGTGCGGTGAGGATTCCGTCGTCTGGTTCATTTGCTATATCGCCTAGTGCCCTAATGGCTTTCGCACGTTCGAGATACGGCGTGTTGTATTCACCGGCATCGTCGATTCCGGCTTCTGGTCGTGACTTGCCCCAGACTCCTCCGGCTATGGGGCGCTTGATGATGGTCCCCATGCCGTTTGTCGTTGCTTTTTCAAGCAGTTTCGACGTACGAGCTCGCTGTTCGACAAGGTTGTAGCTGGTCTGGAGTGAAGCAAACAGTCCTGAATCGACTGCCCAGTGCGCGGCCTCGTTGTCTCCGGAGTATCCGAGGAACCGTGTCTTACCGGCCTGTTCGGCTTCCTGGAGGGCTCGTATAACGTCGCCTTTTTCCAGAACCTCGATCTCGCATGAGTGCAGCTGGACGAGGTCTACGTGATCTGTTTGCAGTAGGCGCAGGCTACGGTCGATCGAGTCGACGACTGTTTGGTATGTCCAGTCTTCCCCGTCGCCTCTCGGCACGAAATGACCGGCTTTGGTTGCGAGGAAGTAATCGTCTCGGCGATTCGAGACGCCTTTACCAACTAACTGCTCAGATATGCCGTAGCACGCAGAGGTGTCGAGGAAGTTGATTCCGCTATCAAGTGCGGTGTTCAAGACATCGGAAGCCTGATCCTGGTCGGAGATCTCAAATGAACCTATCTCGGATAAGCCGACGCCCAACCGACTTGTGTCGAATCCTGTTTTGCCGAACGGAACAGTTTGCATGTCAGTGGCCCTTCGCAGCGCTGTTGATAATTGCGACCCGCAGCTTACTACTTGGCGGGCTTTGTTGAGATTGGGGTTCAGGAATTTTTAGCAAAAAAAGACCCGTGCTAAGGAGCACGGGTCAATTAATTAGCTAACAGCTAGTTTAAGAAGCTTTACCAATCTTGAACATTTTCGTTCCTGAAACTGGGCATGTGCCCTGAGTCGCAGGTCGACCGTTCTTCATTGTGATCTGCTGTGGGTTCTGCATCTCACGCTTGGTCTTACACTTCATGCAGTAGGCTTCCATAGTGGACCCCGTTTCTCGGTATATGGGTTAAGTCCGCTGATTGTGCGCATCGTGCGTCACTGCGGTTGATCGTAGATCGTTGACCGACCCTACTACAACTTTTTGAACTTGTCGCTAGTTCAGACGGGCAACTCACGGATCGATTGCTGTTACCGCCGTTCACCTAAGTAGCACCATATGATGGAATCGTAACGGTTATAGGGAAGAAACATACGATAATCGTAATATATAAGCGCTAGCGTGTATACATACGGTAATTTTCGGGAATTGTAAAATCCACGTCCAAAAAACCCTAATAATTCGACTCTATAGTTTCCTCGGGCTGTTTCCCAACTGCAATTGAGATTGCGGTAAGAGTGAGGGAGGTGCAATTAATCTACTATAATCTCGAATTGAAATTCTCAGCGTGCTCCCCTTTGTCCTAGAGCAAGCGCCCGTGAACAAGTAGTAGTTAAGTCAGGTAAGTGTCGGTGGCAGAAACTCAAAATATTCAGGTGGGTGAGTCAGTAGAGGATCTAAAGCGTGCAGCGGTTGCTGCGCTCGATTCAGCAGATTCGAGCGAGCAGCTCGAAACGTGGCGGGTCGAGTTTATGGGTCGCTAAGGACGCCTCACGTTGCTACTGAGAGGCCTGGGATTGCTTGATATAGAAGACCGCAAGATTGTTGGTGCCGCGGCAAACCGGCTTCGTGGCGAGTTTGAGTCGTTGTACGAGGATCGGGTGCGGCAGTCCAGGTCTTCACAGACACCGGTTGGATCGATAGACATTAGTCTGCCGGGTCGGAAGCCTCCACTGGGCGGTCTTCACCCTTCGACGCAGATGATTCGCGAGATAACTCAAGCATTTAACGAAATGGGTTTCCAGACTGTAGAAGGTCCTGAAGTCGAGCTCGAGAAGTACAACTTCGACATGCTCAACATTCCAAAGGATCATCCAGCGCGTGATCAGTGGGACACCATCTGGGTGGACAGCAACAAACGCGAGGATGTTTTATTGCGCACGCACACGTCGCCCGTACAGGCGCGAGTGATGGAATCAACCGACCCTCCGATCCGAGTGGTTGTCCCCGGTAAGTGTTATCGGTACGAATCGACCGATGCGACGCACGAGTGGCATTTCAACCAGATCGAAGGTTTGGCGGTCGACGAGGGAATCACGCTGGCCGACCTTAAAGGCACGCTCTACGAGTTTGTGCGACGGGTTTTTGGACCAACAAGAAAGGTTCGATTCCGTTGTGACTACTTCCCGTTTGTTGAGCCTGGTGTGGATATGTCGATCGACTGGAATGGCGGTTGGATGGAGATTATGGGTGCGGGAATGGTTCACCCGAAAGTTCTTGAGTATGCTGGATACGATTCGAGTAAGTACACCGGCTTTGCATTCGGTATGGGACCAGAGCGGATTTCGATGCTGCGAAATGAGATCAACGATATTCGCCATTTCTTTTCGAACGACCTTCGCTTTCTGACTCAATTTTAGAAGCGGCGAATGCGCCGTTGTCCCTCCGACTCACCAAGTGATTCGTTCCATCTTTTTCCACCTGAATTCCTACGCCCAAATAAGAAGAAAAACGTATGAAGGTTCCTGTTTCCTGGCTGAGGGAATACGTCGACATCGACATGAATATCGATGACCTGGCACATCGATTGACGATGGCTGGCAACGAGGTCGATGAGATTGTGCGCTCTGGCTGGATCGACAATGTTGTAGTTGGGCATGTTTTGTCTGTTTCGCAGCACCCCGATGCCGATCGGCTTCGACTGGTGACGGTCAATCACGGCAATGGTGAAGCTCAGGTCGTATGTGGCGCACCTAATATCGCTGAAGGGCAAAAGATTGCGTACGCATCGGTTGGTGCGGTGTTGCAAGATGCGTACTCCAATGAACCGGGTAAGACCAAGAAGTTAAAGCGCTCGAAAATTCGAGGTGTTGTTTCTGAAGGAATGGTTTGTTCGGTGCGTGAGTTGGGGATTGGCGACGATCACGATGGAATTCTCGTTCTCGATGACGACACGAAGATTGGGACTCCGATTGGCGAAATTCTTGGCGAGACGGTTATTGATATGGAGCTGACACCGAACCGGCCGGATTGTCTTGGTGTGGTTGGAGTCGCTCGTGATGTTTCAGCAATTACGGGCAACGAGCTTCGACAGCCGAGTCTCGAGTTCGAGGCGATCGGTCCTAACGTTGATACTCTGGCATCTGTCGAAATTGTAGATCCCGATCTATGTCTCAGGTACACGGCGTCGGTGATTCAGGGTGTGAAGATAGGACCCTCGCCACAGTGGTTGCAGGATCGGCTCACGGCTATTGGCGAACGGGCTGTAAACAACCTGGTCGACATTACGAACTTCGTGATGTTCGAGTTGGGGCAGCCGCTCCACGCCTTCGACTACGACAAGGTTACTGACCACAAGATCATTGTGAGGCGGGCTGCCGAAGGCGAAAAGCTGATAACCCTAGATGAGAAAGAGCGCAAGCTCGGCAACGAGATGCTTCTTATTGCGGATCCCGAAAGAGGTATAGGATTGGCCGGTGTGATGGGAGGTGCCAACTCGGAGATTTCTGAGTCGACGACGACGGTTTTGCTTGAATCGGCGACGTTCCATGGTGTGAACAATCGCAAAACAGCGAGAGGACTTGAGCTTGCGAGCCAGGCAACTTTACGGTTCGAGAAGAGTCTGAGGACGGGGCTGAGCGAGGTTGGGCTACGACGGGCTACGAAATTGATTCTCGAGATTGCTGGTGGTGAAGTAGCCTCGGGGATTATCGATGTGTATCCGAGTAAGGACGTAGAGCAGCAGAGTGTTCGGCTCGACAGCGATAGGATTCAGCGGGTTCTTGGTGTCGAGCTCGAGAAGAATCTGATTGAAGCGACCCTCGGAAACCTAGGATTTGAACTTAGGACTGATGCAGAAGGATGGGAAGTGCAGATTCCATACTGGCGTCCAGATATTTCGATTCCTGAAGACCTCGTTGAGGAACTCGCCAGAATCATTGGGTACGACAACATTCCTACTACGACACTCGCCGGTCGCCCGCCTCAGTGGCAGCCTCAGCCGGAGTTGGAGTTGCGCGTGAGGGTAACCGACTCGCTGGTTCAGGCTGGAATGCGAGAGACTATTTCGTACCCTGCAACGACGAGCGAAGATGAATCGAGAGTGGAACTGCCCAAGGGAACACCCTCGGGGGTGAAACTAAGGAATCCCATAACTGCCGATTTCTCAGTGATGCGTAGATCTCTTCGTGAGTCGATTTTGGGAACGGTTGCACATAATTCACGTATCTGGCGAGGTCCGATCGCTCTGTTTGAGGCAGGTCGTGTTTTCCTCAACGTTGCTGACGGGTTGACGGAAGAGCGCTTGGTGGCCGCTGGCGCATTTGCGGGGACGCGGAACGAACAGCACTGGGATGATTCGGCCGATGCTTCGGATTTCTACGATGCCAAGGGTGCGGTTGAATCGGTGTTGGAGGACCTTGGCGTAACGGCTGTGTTCGAACCGGGTGAAGATGCGACTTTCGCAACTGGTCGAACGGCACTGATTCGGGTTCCTGCTGCGAATAATGTTGTTATTGGAGTAGTTGGCGAGGTTGCTGATGAGGTGCTTTCGCAGTTCGATGCGGAGATTGACAGCGTTGCCATGTTCGAGCTTGATCTGGCTGCTGTGTTGAAGGTTATGCAGGGTTCGGCAGGTTCGAGTAAGTTCGAAGAGTATGTTCGGCTGCCTGCATCGCACCGTGATCTTTCGTTGATCGTCGATACTGGGGTTACTGCCGGACAGATCGTAGAAATAGCGAATCGAAACAGAATCGTGACCTCGGCGACAGTATTCGATTTGTTCGAAGGCAAGAGCATCCCTGACGGGAAGATGGCGGTTGCTGTAAGACTTGTATACCAGTCACCAAACAAAACACTTACGGCTGACCAGATTGGCAAGATCGAGGGTCAGATATTGAACCAGCTGTCCAAAGAACTTGGGGCTGAACTGCGCGCTCAATAATTGACTGGACGCCGGAAAGATTAAACGAACCTAGCATAGATATTTTGACCACAAGCCCCCACGAACATCAAGATCGCCCTCACCGCCACCATTACGATGCTGAGATGCTCAGTGTCGAAGAGGCGCGTGAGCGGATACTGTCGTATTTCGATGTCCTGACGGTCGAAGATGCATCACTGGTTACGTCGATGGGACAGGTTCTTGCTGAGGATATTATTGCTTCGTTCGACATTCCTCCTCTGGCGAACTCGGCGATGGACGGCTATGCGGTTTTTTCGCAAGCCACCGACGGCGCTTCGAAGGATAGTCCTGTTGAGTTGCCCGTTACCGGCGTTGTGGCGGCGGGACAGCTTCCAGATCACCCTCTGGAACCCGGAACGTCTATCCGGATAATGACGGGTGCTCCGATTCCAGATAAGGCCAATGCTGTTGTGCCGTTTGAAGATACCGACGAGTTGGAACGCCGTGCGTCTGGTGGATCATCAAGTGCCATAGCGATTCATCTTCAAGCAGAGCCCTACGACAACGTTCGCGGAGCTGGTGAAGATGTTGAGGCTGGTACTACCGTGTTCGAGGAGGGTCAGATATTACGTGCTGGCGAAATAGGCGTTATCGCTTCGCTGGGTCACGCGAGCGTTCGAACGATTCGCCGGCCTGAGGTTGCGATTGTTTCTACCGGTGACGAGTTGTTGCAGCCGGGTGAGGATCATCAACCTGGAAAGATTTTCAATTCGAATGCGTTCAGTATTGCCGCGATGGTGACTGGTTATGGCGGTATTCCGAGGATCATGGGTATCGCAGGAGATACTATAGAGTCTCTGGAGAGTGTGTTAGAAGATGCCATGGACTCGGACCTTGTGGTGACGTCTGCGGGTGTTTCGAAAGGCGATTACGACGTTGTGAAAGATGTCCTATCGTTGAAAGGCGAGATTGCCTTGTGGTCGGTGAGGATGCGACCGGCAAAGCCTCTGGCGTTTGGAGTTCTCGAGCGCAAAGACGGAACCAAGGTTCCTCACCTGGGGCTTCCTGGCAATCCGGTGAGCGCTATGGTGGCTTTTGAGCAATTCGGGCGGTCGGCGATCCGGTTGATGATGGGCAAACCGCTTGCTGACAAGCCGTCTGTTAAGGCGATAATGGACGATCCTATTCGTAACTTCGATGGTCGGCGGGTTTACGCTAGAGTGCAAGTTTATCGTGACGAATCGGGTGAATTACGTGCGAGGTCAACGGGTAATCAGAGCTCAGGTGTACTGAGTTCGATGGCCCATGCGAACGGATTAGCCATCTGCCCTGATGACATTGGTATGATTAAGGCTGGCGAAGTTGCCAGAGTCGAAATGCTTGACTGGCCTGACGATATTTTCTAATAGTTGTTAACGGTATATTTACGCGCCCGCTAGAACATAAAAAGTACATGACCAACCAGACAGAACAAACAGAGCAAACCCCAGCCCAAAAATTGGAAGAAGAGCCAAAGTACCAGATTGACACGAAGGCGTTTGACACTTCGGGTCGATCTTTCTCGTACGCTGTCTACACGAGGCTTTCGCAGAATGGCAAGGCTGTTGTAGATGATGGAAAGACGGTGGGTGGATTCGGTCTGGCTACTGAGTACATGAAGGTGATGTCGAACATCTGCTCGAAGGAGCCCGACTTCCTTCTTCCAGGCACACCGATTACCGAGGCTGTGTTCAGGCTATTGCTGGCGAACACTAACAAGGCGATGACCATCAACGAAATTCATGCCGGTCTGACAACGGCCTGGGCGAGCGTGATCTACCTGAAGAATCTTTCCGACGAGATCCTTCGACGAATGCTTGACGAAGAGAACGACTACTATATAAAACGTGCGGTGATTCGCCGCCGTCGTGGTCGAAGATAGTCTGTTGTTCAGAGTTGAATTCGAAAGCCCTCACATACATTGATGGGGGCTTTTTATTTTTGGGTGATGTGAGGTTGAGTGAACGTAGTTGTGAGGAGTTATACGACGTTGCAACTGTGGTCAACAGGGACACGCGTGCGATTTGGCGATTCGTGACCTGTTCGAACCCTCGTGGTCATCCTGAACTTGATTCAGGATTGTGATCGACAAGGATATGCGTGTAAATAAGCGCTGACCGGGCTTACTCGTGAATCTGGTGCGGCATGGGAACGATACTGAATCAAGTTCAGCGTGATAGTCGCGAGTGCATGATGACAGTTGATCGATGGTTGCTGCCTGCCGTTCTTCGAGAGCTTTAGGATGGCATTTTGGTAGTTGGTCAGCTGTGTTGTATCGGATTGAATCGATGCCGGTTGGATCAGCGGAGTTGGGATTTCTTTTCTTCATCTGAGAACCATCTGAAGAAGAGCACAGTCATTGTTGCGAGGTACACGAGGTTACCGGGGATCCACATTATTAGTCCACCGGTGCTCTGGTCCTCTACGGGGTTCCATCCGAAATGTCCTGGGCTATCGAGATAGAAGGTGTATATCAGGTTTTGGGACAGCGTGATGATCGCTGCCAGCAGGGCTGTTGGAGTGACGGCCAGCAACAGATAGACGATTCGCTGGGGGTAGTTTAGCTGTGTGTGGATTGGTGGCGGTCCAACGATTGGCCACCAGAAGAACACGGCAGTTGCGAACATGGTGAAGTGCATCAAGAGGTGTAGCCAGATGTTCTCTAGAGACCCGTTGTATGCGTTCGGAATGTGCCATGCGTACAGCGTACCGATGAATAGTGGCAGGGCGACCTTAGGGAGCGTGAGCACTGTCAGGACCCTGATGATCATTCCAGAGCCTGTTAGCGCAGATCCTGCACCGATTCGCAGAGGTCTCGGGAGTGACCATACGTACGCGGACATGGGTCGGGCGATGAGGAGCAGCGGTGCTGCGAACATGGCGATGACGATGTGCTGAGACATGTGAACCGTGAACATGTCAGTTGAGTAACGATCGAGCGGTCCGGCAAGGGCTATGGTGAGTAATAGGAATCCGAATATGCCGGCTGAGAACTTCGACCAGAAGTTGTTGTTGGCATTGGAGCGAAAGGCAAGTCGCAGGGAGCCTACTAAGTAGCCGCCAGCAATCAGCAGTAGAAGTACTGCCGGGGGCGATGAAAAATTCCAGGCGGATATGAACTCGCTAAAGCTGTCGATGAGGTCGGGTGTTGAAGCGCCATTCATGGCGACGAATCGTCCCTGTTTTCGGGTTTGGAACCGTTAGTTTGCAGTTGGCCGTTTCGGATAATTCGTCCGCGTGCACCGCTGCGACTAGCGGGGCTGACGGCCAGTCACCAGAAGTAAAGTTTGGAATTGGCAATGCTGCCAAGTCTAAAGGCTAGTTAGGCGGCTGGTGACCTACCTCGGCAAGGACCAGAATTATCGAGAATATAAGTATTCCAAGAATCATGGCCGAAACGAACAAGTACGTAAACATGCGGTTATCAAACCGGAGGTGCATAAAGAATGCGACCACGCCTATGAACTTCATGGCGGAGAGCCCAAGAAGGATTGGAATATACCATCCGCCGAGGCCTTCGACGGCGAACAACCACACTTCGAGAAGTGTGATGATCGCCAGTGCTAGCCCGACAATCCAGTAGAAGCCGGGGCCCGCGTGTGAGACACCACCGTGGGTGAGAACCCGCCAGATGTTACCGAGCCATGCGCCACCGATCGGACCCTCGTACGGAGGATTCGGTTCGTTAGCGGCAGAGCGGGGAAGGTTCCACCAGCCGTTGCCATCGTGTTTCGTAAGTTTCTGCCAGAGATTGGCCATTACTAACTCCTGTGCCTATCCCTCGTCACTATCCGTGAAGAATTGATTCCATACCCGGTGGTGGGCCGTCAGCGGCCGAGATCAGATAAATAACCGTGAAAATAACGATCCACACGATGTCGACAAAGTGCCAGTACAAGCCGGCAATTTCGAGATCGAGGGTGTTGTCCGGACGGAGCGAACCCTTGTGTGATCCATAAGCGAGGAACGCCATCCAGATCACACCGATAGTTACGTGACCACCGTGAATACCGGTGAGTATGAAGAATGTCGTTCCG